>JADGBZ010000007.1:0-72790 GCA_015231175.1 Magnetococcales bacterium
AATAACCTGGATTGGCTGGTGGTGGCCATGCAGGGCGCCCTTCCCGGTCCTGACGGCCAAACGATCTGTCCCAGGCCGGCGCCCGACTCCATGTTGTTGTATCTTGCGGATCTGGATGAGCAGGGGGGAAGACCGCAAGATTTGTCCGGACTGCACCGCTATGCCGGGCACCCCCCCTGGGAAGTGGCACCAGCTTGAATGGATCATCGGCAACCTGCGCATGAAAGGAGTCCAACATGAAAAAACCGTCCCTGGCAGCCATCGGGCCGCCGCTGACGACGATCGGAACAGAGGAGTATATGGATCGATTGACCACCTACGATGGAGACAACAATCCAGAATATATCGGTCTGGCACAACCAGGCAGTCTGACCACCGAGTCGGTGTGGCAAATTCGCAAAATCGGTTACACAGGCGGAAATCCGGTTTCGGCTCGCTTTGCCAATGGCAACGCGGAGTTTGACAAAATCTGGGATGATCGAAGCAGCTACAGCTATTGATCCTGTCCGGTCTTGCCCTGCCCGGCAGGATTTCATGCCAGACGGCAAACGACCGAAAATGGTTTTCACCCTCTGACCATGCCATGAGTTTTTTGGTGCAGGGATTCCCTCTGCACCTGTTTCAACAGGGAGAATGTTGTCATGAATATGATAAAAGTTAGTCTTGCGGAGGCCAGTCGGGTGCAGATGCAAGAGTTTGCCCGCGATGTCCTGGGGGTCACCTTGACCAGGAATTTGGGGGCAGATGCGATGCGTGAGCGGATTCGTCAAGCAGGTTATGAGGAGATCGATGTGAAAGAAGAACAAGCGGAAGAAAAAAAAGGCCAAGAATACCAGGAAGATGCAGATACCGTCCGGATTCATCTGCAACGGAGTGACGGCAAGGGAGGAGATCGCCCGGTGCCGGTGGCGGTGAATGGATCGCTGATGCTCATTCCCCGTGGCAAGGCTGTCCGGGTGCCGCGCAAGTTCGTCGAGGCATTGCAGAATGCCAAAACCACCCATTTTGAACAGGATGAACATGGCGAGTTCCATCCCAGGGAGACCCTCTCCTATCCCTTTTCCTTCGCCCCGGTAGCGGCATCGTCCGAGGAGTAAGACATGGCGACTTTTCTGGAAATTTGCCAGAAAGTCCGCCGTGAGGCGGGGGTGTCCGGCAACGGGCCCCCCGCCGTAACCGGGCAGTCTGGCGTTTATGAAAAAATCATTCAGTGGGTCAATGATGCCTGGGTGGAGATCCAGAACGCTCATACCTCCTGGCATTGGATGTGGCAGGAGTTCTCCTTTGACACCGTGGCCGGCGTAGGTTCTTACACCCTGACATCCCTCAACATGGGTGAAATGAGCCGGTTGCGGCTGGACTCTCTGAGCCTGTACCTGAAAGCGACTGGCCCGGTCGGAGAAGGCTCTCTCCCCTATGTCAACCATCGGGTGTGGCGGCGCCAGTTCGGCTCTGGATTGTCGGTTGTCGGAAAACCGGCCCTGTTGTCGTTGACACCGGATCGCCTGATCAAAATCAATCCGATTCCCGACGACATCTATACGGTGCGTGGTGTGTATTACCGTCGGGCACAGCGCATGGCGACCAATGACGATGTGCCCGGTTTGCCAGTGGAATTTCATGACGCGATCGTGCAACTGGCTTTGCTGCTCTACGCGGCCAACGAAGAGGCGCCGGAAATGTATGCCGCCGCCGATATGCGGCTGCGCATCATCATGAGAAATCTGGAACGGCACCAATTGGATACACCAGAACTGGAAGGAGGGTCCATCGCATGACAGTCAAGGTGCATTACTTTCCACTGGGTGGGGGGTTGGATTTGACGACCCCTCCCTTGTCCATCGCACCGGGGCGTTTGTTGACAGGGTGCAATTATGAACCGGGAACAAGCGGGGGATATCGGCGCATCGAAGGGTTTGAACGGTTCGATGGTCGAACAAGTCCCAGTGCCGCGACTTATTGGACTTTGCGTTTTGAACTGGGCAGTGCCGAGGTGATTCAGGGGGAAACGGTCATCGGAGCCACATCGGGCGCAACCGGCAAGGCGCTGGTCGATGGGATCCTGGAACAGGGCCTTTATGCGAACGCCGACGCCAGAGGATTTCTTGTCCTGCTTGATACAAGTGGGACTTTCGCCCCCGGGGAGGCGGTCAAAGTGGGAAATGTAACCCGATGTTTTGCATCCAGTCACCAACTGGAGAGAGGCACAGTCGATGAAGAGGCGGACGCACTCTGGCTCCAACAAGTCAGAAATATTCTCCGGGGGCGAATCCAGGCTCTTCCCGGCTCGGGATGTGTGCGCGGCGTCTGGCTCTACAAAGGAATAGCCTACGCTTTTCGGGATGATGCAGCAGGCGAGCAGTGTGTGATGCATCGCAGCAGCAGCACGGGCTGGCAACCCTGTGACCTGGGCGAGAGACTCGGTTTTCAGGCTGGGGTGTTGCCTTTTGCCGAAAATGAGGCGCTGTTGGGTATGACTTCAGGGGCCAGTGCGACCATCAAACGGATTGTGGTGACAACCGGCCATTGGGAGACCGAAGATGCTGCCGGTCGCTTGATTTTATACAACGTTGTCGGTGATTTTGTGGATGGCGAGGCCATCCATTCCACGCAGGGCGCCGCTACGGCAAGCGGCGTCAATGCGGTGCAAACCCTGTCGGCAGGCGGGCGGTTTGAGTTTGTGAACCACAACTTTTTCGGTCATGTCTCCTCGGTACGCATGTACGGCGTCAACGGGATCGATCCGGGGTTTGAATGGGACGGAGAGGTATTTGTTCCCATCTTGACAGGCATGGCAGAAGATCGCCCAACCCACCTTGCTGCACATACAAAACATCTCTTTTTTTCGTTTTCCGGTGGTTCATTGCAACACTCGGGAACAGGTGAACCCCTGGAGTGGCAAGTAAGCATCGGGGCAGGAGAGATGGCCCTGGGTGACGAAATGACCGGCATGTTACCGGTCGTGGGTGGTGTTTTGACCCTCTTTTGTCGCAATGCGACCTATGCCCTCTATGGGACAAGCTCTGCGGATTGGCGTCTGGATTTGTTGTCTGGAGAGTCCGGCGCCATTCCCTGGACGCTACAGGATATGGGCCGCCCGGTCTACCTCGATGATCGTGGCGTTCGCCAATTGTCGGCAGTTCAAGAGTTTGGCGATTTTCACGCGGGCACGCTCAGTCATGTCATCCAGCCTTGGCTTGCCGCCAAAATGGGACAGGCCCTCTCCTCACTTCGGGTGCGCAGCAAGGATCAATATCGTATTTATTTTTCTGACAACAGCGGGTTGATCTGCACTTTGGTGTCGGGACTCTCACCGACCTTCATGCTTGTCGACTATGGTTTACCCGTGTCATGCACCTGTTCCCAGGAGGAGGTGAGTGGCTCTGAAAAATTGTTATTTGGGTCGGATAACGGCTTCGTCTACCAGTTGGATTCTGGAAAATCCTTTGATGGCCAGGAGGTGGTGGCCTTTTTGCGCTTGCCATTCAACCATCTTGGCCTGCCAGCCCATCGCAAACGCTTTCGCAAAGCTTTCCTGGAAATTGATGCCGGCCCGGAAACAACGATACAAGTTTTGCCTAACTACTCCTATGGCAATCCAGAGATTCCATCGCCCCTGGTGCAGGTGTTTGATGTGCGCGGTGGCGGCGGTGTCTGGGATGAAGCGGAGTGGTCAGAGTTTATCTGGGACAGTCAACAGGTTGGAACAGCCGAAGCCAGAATTGACGGAGTGGGAACCAATATCGGTCTGAGCATTCTTTCGCATGCAACGGAAGAGAGTCCACACCTGATCCATGGCATTACGTACCATTTCAGCCCCAGGGGGATGATTCGATGAGTAATGACTATTTTAATTTCACCAACCGCATGGTGGAACATACGACAGCACGCTGCACGGCATTGAACGAATTGTTCGACCAGATCGAAACTGGACTGGCCAAGTTGCCCGATGTCGATCTCTTGAAAAAAGGTGGTGTCTGTTTTGGCCAGGATACCGGCGAGGCCAACGCCTATGTCGTGACCATTCCGTCGGCGCCTGCCAGCTACGAGGCGGGACAGGAAGTGCAGTTTCAGGCGACCCATGCCAATACCGGAGCCTGCACCATCGATGTCAATGGGTTGGGTGTCAAATCCATTCGGCGCATTGACGGATCGCACCCCCTGGCCCAAGACATTGTGGCCAACAGTCTCATCACCCTGCGCTATGATGCCCTCCAGGGGTGGTTCCAGATCATGAACAATCTGATGGGTGATGTCGTCTCGGCCAACATCTTGATGAATGCGTGCAGCAATTCCGCTGCCGAGGCTGCGGTTTCGGCGAGCCAGGCAGTAAACTCGGCGGTGAACGCTGCCGCATCCGCCTCCGACTCCGCCGATTCAGCCGCCCTGGCCGCCGGTTATGCTTCCCAACTGCATCTACCGCCCTTTCAGGCTGGAGATGCCGGCAAGGCGTTGGTGGTCAATGCTGCCGAAAATGCCTATGTTCACACCTTTCCGGAGTATGGCACCTGGAAAAACAATATCATCAACGGCGGGTTTCGTATCTGGCAAAGAGGAACGTCGTGGAGCGGGTTGATCGCCAGCGGATTTACCGCTGATCGCCACAAGCTCTACATCAGTGGAACATTCAATGCCTCTGCGTCGCAGCAGTCATTTGCCGTTGGCCAAAGTGAAGTGCCGGGGTACCCGATCTACTATCTTCGTATCACCGGCAACTCTGGTTCAGGCACATGTGGCTGGGAGTATAAAATTGAAGATGTACGAACGCTGGCCGAAAAAAGCGTGACGTTTTCCATGTATGTCAAGGGAACGGCAGGTGGAACCTTTACCCTGAGCATGTACCAGGATTTTGGATCGGGGGGTTCCGCCGCTGTCACGGTTGCAACGACGACATCCACGATTTCTTCCAACTGGGTGCGATTGGTTTTGACTGCGGTCTTGCCATCCCTGAGTGGCAAGAGCATCGGAGACGACTCATGTGTTCAATTTCGCTTCGAACAAGCTGGGTGGACGGGAAACCTGGATATCGCCCATACCCAACTTGAGGTCGGCGATGTAGCGACCGAGTTTGCCGCAGGCCCGGTCGATATGGAGCTTGCGCGGTGCAGAAGATATTTCTTCAAATATTTTGGCAACCTGTGGGGTTATGTCAGGGCGACTGGTCCGGGCAATCCGGATTGGGTTCTCAGAAGTTGCTTGAGCATCACCATGCGCGTTCGCAGCCCGGCTGTTTACCTCCCGTCGTCCATCTCATCCTGGGTTCTGGAAAGCGCCGGGGAGGCGTCGGGATATACCATCCGATGGATCGCCCATGATTACACGGATTTGACCATCACCCTCGATGGCGGTCTGGAAGGGCGCACCAGGGGCATGGGAGCATGGCTTGGGGTGACGGAAGATCAACCACTTCTTATCGATGCGGAACTGTGAGGCCATCCATGGACATTGTCTCGATCAAATATGCCGATGCATCGAATGATCGCATCATGATCTCGTGCGCATCCGGCCAGGACTTCTTCACGGCCTGGCCATGCCAGACCTGGCATCGTGCGGCCATCGAGGCTTGGCTTGCCGTGCTGGATGAGCAGGGGCAACCGGTCAACCACATTGCGGCTTATATGCCCGGCAACCCGTGACAGGGTCATTCCCATACCAGATCAAGCGTTTGCTTCGTTGACTGCCTCACTCGCTCCGCAACCATTCACCATCCGGCCACGCATCGGGGTCCAGGGGGCTGTCTCCCTGGCTTTGTCCAGGGCAGCGTCCTGGTGGGGCTCGGGGCGAAGCCCTGACAAAGGCCTCCATATCCGGGCTTTTCTTGCAAGGGTGATGAATCGTTGCCAGCGAGGAAATCCCGTGGCATCACTTGATGGGTTTGATGGCAAACACGCTGGGTTTGCGGCGTTTGTTGGCGCTTTTTAAATCATCCAGATAGGTTTGCCACAGGGCTTCCTTGTTGACTCCGGAATCCCAGAGCATTTCCCAGGAGTAGACGCCAGTATCGTGGTTGTCACTGAAGGCTATTTTGACGGCATAGCGCCCAACAGGGGTGATGGAGGTTATGGTGACATCCTGTTTGCCATCGATGAGCTTCGCCTGGTCCGGGGTATGACCCCGGCAATCCGCGCAAGGACAGACGACGCGCAGATACTCCATGCTCAATTCCATCTGTTCGCCGGTATTCCAGGTGATGCGGACCACGCGATCCTTGGTGATCTGGCGGAGTTCCGTGGGGGTGTGGCGGCTGCCGTAGGTCATGAGAAGGCTCCTGAAGAAAATAAGGTCAGGTCGTTGGCGCGGTGGGGTCGGGTGCGGAGGGGGTCGAGGCCAGATATTCCAGAGTTTGACGCCATTGCCGATACTCTCCGTGAGCCAACAGGGCCGCCATGTCACCCGGCTCGACGCGGCCCGGGGCGAGGATGCGATCGATCCTTTGACTGATCTCCTCCCAGCCGGAAACCGCTTCCCTTTCCTGCAAAACACGTTCGATCCCGGCTGTCACCAGGGTGGCATCTTCCAGACGACCCGTGCAGCACAACACGAGGTCACACCCGGCTCGCAGGGACAACTCCGCACGCCTGTCCAACGATCCCGTCAAAGCGCCCATCTCCAGGGCGTCGGTGACCACCAGACCATGATAGCGCCACTGCCGGCGCAATAAATCCCGCAACAAGGGTGCAGACCAGGTGGCGGGTTGCTCCGGGTCGACTCCCGTGGCCACCAGATGGGCGGTCATGATCAGGGGCAGTTGCGCCAGCAGCGCTTGAAAGGGGCGGAGTTCCCATCGTTCCAGGAGATCTCGCTCCTTGACAACGCAGGGCAGCGACTTGTGAGAATCGGCTCGGGCGGCGCCATGCCCGGGGAAATGTTTGCCCACGGCCAGACCGCCGGCTGCCGTAAAGCCCTTGAGCCAGGCCCCGGCGAGACGTACAACTTGCTGGGGATCCCAGCCAAAGGCGCGTTCGGCAATCACCGGGTTGGCTTGTGCTTCGCGAATATCCAAGACTGGAGCGCAATTGATGCCGATACCCAGGGTGATCATTTCCCGACCGCTCAACCAGCCAGCCTGGCGGGACAACAGCTCCGCCTGAACTGGATCCGATTGTTCCAATTCGGCAAAACGACCAGGGCTCGGATAGGGCGTCAACGGGCGCCTTATCCTCTGGACTCGTCCTCCCTCCTGATCCAACCAAAGGGTTGGTGGTGGTGTAGCCGTTTTGCGGATGGCGCGAATAAGGTTTTGGATCTGGAGAATGTCAACCAGGTTGCGGGCAAATAAAATCACCCCGGACGGGCGGACTGTACGAAGGAACTTTTCCTCTTCCGCATTCAGCTCTGGACCGGAAAGGCTGGTGATGAGAAATTTTCCAGGATGGAGGATGCCGCCTGATGGAAATGTCATGGTCATTGCGTCAAGATGTCAGAGAGTGAGTGCTTTTTGCCTCCCCGATCCAGGGCGCGCACCTCCACACGGTTGTCATGAAAAGCCGCACCGCCATCCGGGGCGACGCGATCACCATGGGTGAGCACATTCAGAGAGATGCCTTCCGGGAATTCCGTTCCATGATAGTTCGATTCGCACAGGCAGAGACCGGGACGGACATCGGTGGTGACTTTGGCGGTCATCGTCAATCCGCCAAGGTCATTGAAGACGGAGATCGGGGCGCCATCCTTGATGGAACGTGGTGTGGCGTCGTCAGGATGAATCCAAAGGAGCGGATGACCGCGCCGCCGTCGCGCTCCTTCGGCTACGGTGAAAGTGGTGTTGAGGACATCGTGTGCCGGTGGTGTCATAAAGTCCAGCGGATAACGTTCGGCCTGATGGGTGCGATCCCGGCTGTTGACGGGCCAGTGGTCCGGGAAGAGGGGCATGGCAGGATCCCGCCACCCTGGGCGAAAATGAAAGCGTTGGTCGGGTTGGGCAAAGCCGTTTCGGAAATGGGCAGCGTCGGGATCCGGGGTAAAATCCAGCCAGGTTTTCACTCCCCAGGTAGCGACGGGCGGAAGTTTCGACTCTTTCAGGAGGGTATCCACGGTTTCGGCAACGGATTGGGTAAAAGGTTGCTCCTGATAGCCGAGACGGATGGCCAGGGCATTGACCAGATCATGGTTGCACCAGGCCTCCTTGAAGGGGGGAAGTATGGGTTTGGCGTGTTGCAGGGTACATTGCCCATAGGATTTATAGAGATCCGCGTGTTCGAGAAAGGTGGTGGCGGGGAGCACGACATCGGCCCAGAGAGCGGTATCGCTCATGACCTGTTCATGGACGACCGTGAAGAGATTTTCCCGGGCCAATCCGGCACGGACACGACGCAAATCCGGGCAGGAGGATGCCGGGTTGGCATTGGCGACGATCAGCACCGCAACGGGCGGGGCCAAAGTGGCGTCGGTGAGAACGGCGCCCAGGCGGCTCATGTCCAGGAGGCGGGCAGGCGTATCACCCATCCAGGCGGTTTGGCGGACGGGTTCGTCATGGATGCGCAGGGATTCGCCGGTGCTGAGCAGAATGCCTCCGCCAGGATGTGCCCAGGCGCCGGTGATGGCGGGCAGACAGGTGATGGCATGGACGTTGACGGCTCCATTGTTGTGGCGGGTCATGCCGTATCCCAGGCGTATGAAGGGGGCTTTGGCGCGACCAAAACGGCGGGCAAAAGAGCGGATCTCTTCGGGAGAGAGGCCGGTTATGGGGGCAGCCCACTTCGGTGTGCGGCTGAGAAAGTGGGCGCGCAGTTCATCATCGAAGTCCGTGAATGTGGCGAGATAGTCCGGGTTGCCGTACCCCTCGTTGAGAAGAACATGGATCATGGCCAGGGCCAGGGCGGCGTCGGTTCCCGGACGTGGGGCGATGTGGAGATCGGCAAGACGTGCGGTGCGGTTGCGGTAGGGGTCGACGACGGCAAGAGTCGCCCCTTTTTGGCGGGCCTCCTTGATGAAGGGCATCAGGTTGATATGGGTAGATACGGCATTGATGCCCCAAAGAATGATGAGATCACTCGCTGCCATTTCATGGGGGTCCGGGCCGATACTTTTGCCGATGCCGGCCATCCATCCTGCCTGTCCAATGGAGGAGCAAATATTTTTTTCCAGCCGGGACCAACCGGCCCGATGGGTCAGCCGATCCCAGGCTGGTCTTTGCACCAGGCCCATGGTGCCGCCATAATAATAGGGAAAGACGCTTTCCGGTCCATATTGGGTCGTTGCCTGCCGCAGTTTTTGCACCACGAGATCCAGGGCCTCATCCCATGTGGCTTTGCGGAACTGGCCAGCTCCTTTGACACCGGTGCGGATCATGGGGTGGCCAATACGGGGGCCCTCCTGGATTTCCCGGTAGCGGCTGACCTTGCCGCAGATCACGCCTCGGGTGAATGGGTGGTCCGGGTTGCCACGAATCGACAGCAGGCGCCCTTTGGCGTCGATTTGGACGCGCAGGGCGCAGGCGCCAGGGCAATCGAGGGGACACGTGCTGGAATGTTTGGTCGAGGGCATGACATTTTCTCTCTCAGGGTCGATGCTTTCCGGGGCAGGCTGACAGCATATGAAAAAATCCGACGTGATGGCAGTTTTTTCCGCATTTCGGGATGCCAATCCTGAACCGCGTGGGGATTTGCTCTTTCGCAACCCCTTTGAACTCCTGGTTGCCGTGGTGCTGTCCGCCCAGGCGACCGATCGGGTGGTAAACCAGGTGACGCCGGCCCTTTTTGCGGCGGCGCCCGATCCGCACGCCATGGTGGTTTTGGGGGAGGAGGGGATTCGGTCTTACATTCACACGGTCGGTTTGTACAACACCAAGGCGAGACATATCCACCTCCTGAGTGGAGAGTTGTTGCGCAGGCATGGGGGAGAGGTTCCGGACCGGCGTGAAGCCTTGGAGGCCTTGCCGGGGGTGGGACGCAAATCGGCCAATGTCGTGCTCAACGTCGTTTTTGGACAGCCGACCCTGGCGGTGGATACGCACGTTTTTCGGGTGGCCAACCGGACAGGTCTGGCGGCAGGCAAGACGCCGTTGCAGGTGGAAGAGTTGTTGCTCGCCAGGGTTCCGCCGCCATTTTTGTTGCATGCGCACCATTGGTTGATTTTGCATGGCCGGCATGTTTGTCAGGCGCGGCGGCCACGTTGTGAGGGGTGTCTGATTCGGCGTTGGTGCGCGCTGGGGAAGGAGTGATCATGGCGGAGCGGGTAGACGATCCATTTCAATAAAAACATCCTTGGATATTTTTTGAAGGGGTGATCGTTGCGGAGCAGGTAGGAGATCTATTTTTATAAAAACATCCTTAGACATTTTTTTGGTTGTTGAAAGCAGCAACCGGAACGGGATCACTCCGTTCCTCATCTGGTACCGGGTCATGTCGACCCGGTCCGAACCATTCAAATGGGAGAAAAAAACATGAAAAGTCGTTATCCTGGTTATGGCGCATCCGGTATGGAGCCGGAACAAACTGTGGACGATCAGACCAAAACCATGGTAGAAGGTGCGTTGGGAAGGATTGCCAATGAGACAACGGATTATCATCGCTACCTCGCGGCGGAGGTGGCGTCCAGGAGATTGCGCCAACAGACCGGGTGGAGGGTCAGCCCGGAATTGCTGGTGGCCCACGCTTTTGGTGAACAACAGCATATTGACCAGCTCCAGGAAGATTTGTACGCTGCCGAACAAAATGGGGAGTGGCGAAGATATGACCGGTTGCAGGACAGAAGGCGGGATGATTCTGTCATCAATCAGAATCTTGGGGGAACCACCCGCGAGGTGTTCGGGGCAGATCCGGATTTTGTTCGGTCTGACCAGCAGTCAGGTGGGGATGCAGCCGAGGGCAACGGTGAGAAGCCCATGGTTATGGCATGGGGTTGGTTGCCAAGAGTTATCGGTGCCGCTGCTGCCGGGGCGGCCTGGTACCTGAGAAAGACCCCGAATCATGCCATTGAAGGGGAAGCGTTGAAAGCCGGGAAAGGTCTTTACGAGGAACTGGAAGATGTCAAGAAAAATCAAGATGATGACGATAGTCTTTTTCTTGGCATGCTGAAAGGACGCCATCCTGGGGATAAGGATGTTCAGAAGGGGGCTGCCGCCCAACAGGAGCTCGTCGACTGTCATAAAAAAAATCATGGTTCTGATGTCGAGGAATGTCTGAGAACAAGTAAGATATGGAACGGAAATTGAGTGTGTGTTTCAGGTTAACAGAGATGTTTCCTGGATACTTGTGATAATCAGAGGTTTATCCTAAAATTACCCAGGAAGGGCGCAACCCTTCCTGGGCATTCCATCCTTGACTTGCGCTTCTTTTGTCCGAGAGGTGGCTGTTGTTCATGTGTCGAACATTGATGAAAATAATCACAGGATTCATGGTTTTATTCATGATGGTGGCGCCTGCCCTGGTTCAGGGACAAGAGCCTGATTCGGTTTATCTGAGAGGAAAGCATGTTCCTTTTGATCAGGCTTTGTTACAGGCGCATAGAGGAGATGCGGAAGCAAAATACAGTGTAGGTTGGTTTTATATAGATAAAAACGATAAAAAAAATGGTATATATTGGATCAGAAGTGCCGCCATGGCTGGTTATGTACCTGCCATGGAGGATCTGCCATTTCAGTTGTTGCATTCGATTTATCCCCGCCACGATACTCTTGTGGAGGTTGAATCTGTTGGATGGGCTCTGAAATCACTTAAGATTAACCCGGATTGCTGGGGTGCCATGGTGGTTATGGCTGGCTATTACCGTTTGGGGTGGGGATTTTCCAGCAACATCAAATTGGCGAAAGAGTGGGAAGATAAAGCGATACGACTGGGGGGTGCGAAAGCTGCCATTCATTTGGCGTTTTTTAATTGGCCAAAAAATGAGGTGGTATATGATCCCCATAGGACATTATATTTTCTGAAAAAAGCGTCGGAAGATAACGATTCGTTAGCTCAGGCGCTTCTTGGCCAGTATTATGCGGGCTCTGATTTATTTAAATTTAATCCCATTCCACTCAATCCTGACCAATCCCGTTATTGGTTGGAAAAGGCGTTTCAAGCGGGTGAAGGAGGGGGAGCGTTTTGGTTGGGTAAGCTCTATTATCATGGGAGCGGGGGGTATCCCCGGGATCTGGTCGAGGCCAAGTCCTGGTTTGAGCGTATACCCCGTCTTTATGCAAGAGCAAAATTTCTCTTGGCAACGCTCTACTGGTCTGGCGTTCCCGGCGCCCCTCCCGATCAGGCAAAAGCCATGGCTTTGTTCCAGCAGGCGGCGGAAGAGAAGAGTGCGCGCGCTCAGTTTGCCATGGGGCAACTGCATCGTGGGGGATATCTGGGCGGCAAGCCTGATATGACCCAGGCTTATCTCTGGTATCGCAAGGCTGCCAGGAACGCATATCCACCAGCAATGACCATGCAGGGTCTCATGAGCCTGAAGGGTGATGGTATTCTGGCCGATCCAAAAGGGGCTGTGTCGCTTTTGCAGGCAGCCGCTGCCGAAGGAGAGGAAAATGCCCTGTATTGGCTTGGCGTCATGTCCCAGGTTGGCTTGGGTGTTGACAAGAGTTTGTCCCGGGCGCGCACCTGGTTTTTGCGTGGCGCCGAGGCTGGGGAGGCGCGATCCATGGTCAAACTATCCCTCGACCTGTTTGCGGGCAAAGGGGGGGCGCAGGAGCTTCCTCTTGCCTACCATTGGGCCAAAAAGGCGGCGCAGAGTGGTTTGCCTCAGGGGCTCTGCTGGGCGGGAACCTTGTTGTATTTTGGTGTTGGCACGCCGCCCGATCCGGAGCAGGCCAGGGTTTGGTTGCGGCAAGGTTCGGCTGCCGGCATGGAGCCGTGTACGCGCGTTTTGACGGCAGCCTCCCCCAAAACGCCAGGAGACACCGGTATTCGGCCACCCCTGGTGGAGGCCGTGGCTGCGGATTTATCTAAGGCCATGGATGGGGAGATGGATCACCCCTATCTCCCCATATCGTCCCATTTGGAGGTGTTGCCAAAATGACCCGAAAGGATGCAAACTTCGAGGTGGGCTGTTGTTTATGTATCGAACATTGATGAAAGTAATCACAGGATTTATGGTTTTGTTTATGATGGTGGCGCCCGCCTTGGTCCAGGGGAGAGAACCTGATTTTGTCATTCTTGGCGAGAAACATGTTCCTTTTGATCAGGCTTTATTGTTGGCGCACGGGGGAGATGTGGAGGCCCAATATCGTATTAGTCTTCTATATTCTACAAATAAAAACAATAACAAAATAAGTTTATATTGGATGAGAAGGGCTGCTATGGCTGGATATGTGCCTGCTATGGAATATCTTGTGTTTTATTTGTTCAGCACGATCTATCCCAATCATGATTTTCTCTTGGAGGTGGAGGTTATAGGTTGGGCACAGAAAACCCTGGCCGTGAAAGCGGATAGTTGGGAGATCATGATGGACATGGCAGTCTTTCATCATCATGGATGGGGTGTGTCAAGAAACGAAAGGTTGGCCAAAATGTGGGAAGAGTCGGCGTTACGGGTTGGCGGTGCTCAAGCTGCGTTCTTTCTGTCAACCTCCCATGCCCGGGATGGTGTCCTGGATCACGATCCTGATAAACTTCTGCATTTACTGACCTATGCGGCAGAAGGTAATTACCTTGTTGCACAGGTGTTTCTCGGAAAATATTTTGCAGGGAAGTTATTCAAGAAGGATCCCATTCCACTCAATCCTGACCAATCCCGTTATTGGTTGGAAAAGGCGTTTCAAGCGGGTGAAGGAGGGGGAGCGTTTTGGTTGGGTAAGCTCTATTATCATGGGAGCGGGGGGTATCCCCGGGATCTGGTCGAGGCCAAGTCCTGGTTTGAGCGTATGCCCCGTCTTTATGCAAGAGCAAAATTTCTCTTGGCAACGCTCTACTGGTCTGGCGTTCCCGGCGCCCCTCCCGATCAGGCAAAAGCCATGGCTTTGTTCCAGCAGGCGGCGGAAGAGAAGAGTGCGCGCGCTCAGTTTGCCATGGGGCAACTGCATCGTGGGGGATATCTGGGCGGCAAGCCTGATATGACCCAGGCTTATCTCTGGTATCGCAAGGCTGCCAGGAACGCATATCCACCAGCAATGACCATGCAGGGTCTCATGAGCCTGAAGGGTGATGGTATTCTGGCCGATCCAAAAGGGGCTGTGTCGCTTTTGCAGGCAGCCGCTGCCGAAGGAGAGGAAAATGCCCTGTATTGGCTTGGCGTCATGTCCCAGGTTGGCTTGGGTGTTGACAAGAGTTTGTCCCGGGCGCGCACCTGGTTTTTGCGTGGCGCCGAGGCTGGGGAGGCGCGATCCATGGTCAAACTATCCCTCGACCTGTTTGCGGGCAAAGGGGGGGCGCAGGAGCTTCCTCTTGCCTACCATTGGGCCAAAAAGGCGGCGCAGAGTGGTTTGCCTCAGGGGCTCTGCTGGGCGGGAACCTTGTTGTATTTTGGTGTTGGCACGCCGCCCGATCCGGAGCAGGCCAGGGTTTGGTTGCGGCAAGGTTCGGCTGCCGGCATGGAGCCGTGTACGCGCGTTTTGACGGCAGCCTCCCCCAAAACGCCAGGAGACACCGGTATTCGGCCACCCCTGGTGGAGGCCGTGGCTGCGGATTTATCCAAGGCCATGGATGGGGAGATGGATCACCCCTATCTCCCCACATCGTCCCATTTGGAGGTGTTGCCAAAATGACCCGAAAGGATGCAAACTTCGGTGATGAATGGTTACATCAAAATGGCCATGCAGGTCAAAGGCGGGCACCACCAGACAACCTGCCTGGCCCGGGAAAACGTCACTTTACCATGCGCAACCGCTCCAACAGGCGTTGCAGGCCCGCATCCAGGGGGGCTTCCACTGTGATGGGTTGGCCGGTGCGAGGATGGGTCAGGGAGATGCGGGAAGAGTGCAAAAACATGCGCTTCAACCCTGTCGAGCGCATGTGCCGGTTGAACTCCCGCTCGCCATACTTGGGATCTCCGGCGATGGGATGGCCCAGCAACTGGAAATGGACACGCAACTGATGAGTCCGTCCGGTATTGGGCTTGGCTTCTACCAGGGAGGCCACACCATAATTGGCCAATGTACGGTACCAGGTATGAGCCGGTTTGCCGTCGGCGCCTCCGGCCACCATCCGCTCTCCCGAACGCACCATGCCCCGTACCAGGGGAATGGCAATTTCTCCCTCGCGGGGTGAGGGGGTTCCCCGTACCAGCAGCAGATAGCGTTTATCCACCTCGCCATCGCGAAAAACCCGGGCCATCTCCCGCACTGTGCAGGCATCCAGGCCAAAGACCAGGCACCCTGATGTGTCCTTGTCGAGACGATGGCAAAGCTCTGGCATGACATCGTGGCGCATCTCCATCATGCGCCGCACCCCATCCACCAGACCATATGGTTGTCCACTTCCCCCATGGACGGGAATTCCCTCCGGCTTGTCCAGCACCAGCAAATGGTCGTCCCGATAACAAATGCGTTCCGCCAGGGTGGCCGACCAGCCATCGCCAGGTTTGCTGCGTTCGCCAACCCCTTCTGGATCATCGACCGCAGCTCGCACCGGCGGAATACGAATTTTTTGCCCCAGGAGCAACCGTTCACCCCCCTTGGCCCGTTTCCCGTCGACACGCACCTGGCCTGTTCGCAACAGGCGCTGCCAGGCCGACATGGGTAACGCCGGAACTTCCCTTTGCAGGAGTCGATCCAACCGCATGCCCACATCGTCCGCCCCCACCACCCGGTGGCGAACCGGGAAACGTATCAGGCCATCGAGATCAGTCAAATTTGCTTCCTTGGCAAAAAGGTCGTAAGATGGGCGCCGTCGTGAGAAGTGACCGGGGGACCGGTGGTCTCTGGGACCGAAGGCGCCGGGCGTTTGAAATTTTGTCGGACATTTTTTTAGTCATGGGAATCAATAACATGCATTTTTGTCTCACCGTCCTGGAGAACCCATGGTATCTCAAGTGGGCGGCGGAGACGCCAAGCAGATTGCACTCGGGAGCAGAATACTTCAATGAACAAGCGCATGCTGGTGGATGCAACCCACCCGGAAGAGATCCGTGTGGGCATCGTCCAGGATCAGCGACTCATCGACCTGGATATCGAAACCTCAACCAAGGAACAAATCAAGGGGAACATCTACCTGGGGCGGGTGACCCGTGTGGAACCCGCCCTCCAGGCCGCCTTTGTCGATTTCAACGGCGGACGTCAGGGATTTCTCTCCGTCAACGACATTCATCCGAAATATTATCCGCCTCCGGAAGGCAAGGAAAAATCGAACAAGGAAAAGGAAATCGATCCGGCGGAGTCCGCCGAAGAGGGTGACGAGCCCGAAAATGGTGAAGAGACCGACGAAGATGTGCCCGTTCGTGTACGACGGGCTGCCAATCGTCGCCGTATCCTGCCTATCCAAAAAATTCTCACCCGAGGTCAATCCCTGTTGCTTCAGGTGGTCAAGGAGGCGCGTGGCAACAAAGGTGCCTCCCTCACGACCAATCTCTCTCTTGCCGGTCGTTACACGGTCCTGTTGCCGGACAACTCCGGGGGAGGTGGGGGCATCTCCCGCAAGATTGTCGACCCGCAGGAGAGGAAACACCTCAAGGAGTTGATGGGCAGCCTGGAAATTCCCTCCGATGTCAGCCTGATCATCCGTACAGCGGGATTGGGTCGCACCAAACGGGAAATCACCCGGGACATGAATTATCTGCTCCGGCTCTGGAAACGCATCCAGGAGAAATCCGCCCAAACCAAACCCCCCTGCGTCATCCACGAGGAGGGGGATCTGATTCTACGCACCATCCGTGATCTCTATACCACCGACATGACCGAAATTTTGATCCACGGTCAGGAGGCCTATCGTCGCGGCAAAGACTTCATGCGTCTGCTCATGCCCCGCTATGTCAAGGTGGTGCAACCCTATCGGGAAAATAAGCCCATTTTTGCCCAATTCCAGGTGGAAAATCAGATCGAGATGATGCACGAGCGCGTCATCCCCCTGAAGGCCGGAGGCTACCTGGTCATCGAATCGACCGAAGCCCTGGTCTCCATCGACATCAACTCTGGGCGGGCCACCCGCGAAAAGGATGTTGAGTCGACCGCCTTCAAAACCAATCTTCAAGCCGCCGATGAAATTGCCCGCCAGCTTCGTCTGCGCGACCTGGGTGGATTGATCGTCATCGATTTCATTGATATGGAGGATAAAAAGCACAACACGGAGGTCGAGAAGCGCATCAAGGATGCCTTCAAACTGGATCGGGCCAAAAGCCAGATCGGGCGGATTTCCCAGTTCGGTTTGCTGGAACTCTCCCGCCAGCGCTTGAAACCGGCCTTCAGTGAATCAAACCGGACTCCGTGTCCACGTTGCCAGGGTTTGGGCACCATCCGTTCCGTCGAATCCATGGCCATCCATGTGATGCGCATGATCGTGGAAGAGGCTGCCACCAACCGCTACGCCAAGCTGACCTATAACGTCCCTCCGGATGTTGCCAACTATCTGTTCAACCACAAACGGGCCCAGATCACCTCCCTGGAAGAGGCCCACCATCTCGCCATTGTCATCCTTTCAGATCAGAATCTGCAAACCCCCAATTTTCGCCGGGAAGTGGTCGAACGCCAAGGGGGAGAACTTGATAACCTGCCACCGTCTGTAAAGGAAAAGGATGTCAAACCGGATGACGAGGACGACATCCTCCAGGATGACGATGACGATGACGATGACGATTTCGACGATGACGACGATGATGATGAAAGGCCTGAAGGTCGCCATACCCAACGTGGTGGTGCCAGCGCCGCTGAAACCGATCCGGGCGAATCACGACCAGAGGAAGCCACACTCTCCGGGTCCAGGCAGGGGGAAAAGAATGGTGACAGAAAAAAACGTCGCCGTCGCAGGCGCCGCAAGACCTCCCCTGTAATGCACGATCCCTCTTCCTCCGCTTCGACCTCCGATGTGGTGGAGGGTTCCTCGCTGGCAAACGCGCCCCCCCCCGAGGGCGCGGAAGAGATGGGTGTTCCAGGTCTCTACCGTTTGACCCAGGAGGGTGCTGCAACAAAGCCCAATGACATCTCCCAGGATTCTCCGACCGACGATGGTGTCTCCTCCGCACCACAGAAACCACGGCGCCGCCGGCGCCGGCGTCGTTCCCCTCCACGCAGTCTCGGAGAGAAACTGTTTCCGCCACGCCACGGGGCGGATGAGACCCCAGACGATGATGTTATCGATGACCGTGACGGCGATCATGATCATCAGAGCCGGATGTCCGAACCGCCTGAGCTGCGCCCGAACAGTATGGATGCAGAGCCAAACCCAGCCTCTGACTCGGCATCTGCGCGTATGAACCAGGAAGATGCGCCCCCCTCGTCCTCTCCCAGTCAGGAGAATAAGTGAACCCAATTCGTCACTATTCAGTACCCTTTTAAGAAAAGCCTGGATATGAAAGTTTTTGTCAGGGCTTTGCCCCGAACCGTGCCAGGACTCCGTCCTGGATCTGTCCGGTCGCCAACCCCCTGGATCCCGATTCGTTACCGGGTGGTGAATGGTGACCCAAATTCTGACAACGGACGGCCATGGTTCGTGGGCAGGGTGTGTCTGTTGTGGCCCGGCCCCATGGGTCGTGCTGGGCCGTCTGCACAGTACGGGGTGTTATGACCATGGAATTGACCGAGTTGGAACAAGATGCCCTGAAAGAGTTTTTGAACATCGGGCTCGGTATGGCAGCCGACTCCCTGAGCCAAATGGTTCATAACGAGATCCTCCTCTCCCTGCCGCAGCTGTCCGTGGTCTCCAAGGAGAGTGCCATCCAGCTGATTGAACATCGCAGGGGGGATCGCCTGGTCGCTATTCGACAAAGTTTTTACGGGGAGTTGTCCGGTACGGCACTGCTGGTCTTTCCGGGAGCAAGAAGTCTGGAGTTGGTTCGTACCCTCCTGGGTGAAAATACTCCGTTGGAGTCCTTGACCGTTTTGGAACAGGAAACGCTCCTCGATATTGGCAATGTGATTCTTAACTCATTTTTGTCCAGCTTTACCCAAATGATCAATCTGGATTTTGAATTTGATCCTGCTGAACTGATCCATGCCGAGTGTGATGCTCTTCTCGATCTTTCGACGCACAAAACGGTTTCTGGTGAGGTGAGAGGGAAGGATATCCAGGATGAACAGGTCTTTTTCTTGATGATGGATTTTAAAACTCATGAGGAGGAGGCAGTTAAAAATTCCCTGCATGGCTATATTGCCATGCTTTTTACACAAAAAGATATGGAGAGATTAAAAAAAGAGTTGGAGAGGATCCTTTCTCAATATTGATCTTCCGTGAATTTTGAACGCATGTGCTGACAACACAAGAACTGTGCCATGGATACTGACCTGGATCTTGATATTTTTCGGCAAATTCTTGAAAAGAGCTCCTATGGTATCATTGTTCTTGATCAGGTCTCCAAAGTTGTATTCTGGAATCGCTGGATGGAAAAAGCGTCACGCATTCCCGCCGCTGGTGTTGTCGGGCAGGTATTTACAGACGTTTTTCCAGATTTGCTCGGTACCCGTATTGCGCGTGGCATTGAAAACGCCCTCTCCCAGGGATTGCCCACCACCCTCTCCCACAAGTTGACCCATCGGCCCTTTCCTCTCTTTCCTCCTGCTGCCGGGCGGGAAGCGGACGAACGCATGAGCCAACACGTTCTGATCAGTGGCATACGCGCCCGGGACCGGACTTTTTATTGTACCATCCAGATCCAGGACATTACCGACACCGTCTCCCGTGAACACATATTGCGTGAACAGACCGGGGAGTTGCGTTTGGCCAAGGAGATGGCACAGAGTGCCAGCCAAGCAAAGGGGGACTTTCTGGCCAATATGAGTCATGAGATTCGCACCCCGATGAACGCCATCATTGGCATGACGCACCTGGCCATGCAAACCGATCTGAATCCCAGGCAACTCGATTACCTGACCAAGATTCAATACTCCTCCCAGTCCCTGCTTGGCATCATCAACGATATTCTCGATTTTTCCAAAATCGAGGCGGGCAAACTGAAGATGGAGTCCGTCGCTTTCCACCTGGATGAGGTTTTGCACAACGTCTCCAACCTGATGACGATCAAAACCGATGAACAGGGGCTGGAATTTTGTTTCCACGTTGCCAAGGATCTTCCTCTGGGTCTGGTGGGCGATCCGCTGCGCCTGGGGCAGGTTTTGGTCAATTTGACCAGCAATGCCGTCAAGTTTACCCGTGCGGGAGAGATCATTCTGTCCGTCGAATTGGAGGCGTTGACCGAGGAGACGGTGACGATTCATTTCAGTGTCAAGGACAGCGGCATTGGCATGACTCCAGAACAGATCGCCGGGTTGTTCCGACCCTTTACCCAGGCTGACAGCTCAACGACCCGAAAATTTGGCGGTACGGGTCTTGGTCTTTCCATCTGCCGGCGCTTGGTTCAGATGATGGGAGGAAACATCTGGGTCGAGAGTCAATCTGGGCTTGGCAGCACCTTCCATTTCAACGCAACGTTTGGACGCGCCAACAAGGATCGCCGCCGGTTTCGTTTGCCCGACGATCGATATGTGGGTTTGCGCGTTTTATTGGCGGATGACAATGCTGCGTCGCGCGAAATTCTGCAACATGCCTTGGAGTCTTTTTCCTTCAAGGTTACCCCTGTGGCTTCTGGTGCCGAGGCCATTGCCGAGTTGGAAAAAGCCCGACATGCCCGGCCCTTTGACATGGTGTTCGTGGATTGGAAAATGCCGGAGATGGATGGCATTCGCACCACGGAGGAGATCTCCAGACTTTTTCCCACCCAACGCATGCCCAAGGTGATCATGGTGACCGCCTACGGTCGGGAGGAGGTGCTGCATGCTGCCAAAAGTGTCCATCTCAATTCAATTTTGATCAAACCCGTCAGCCTCTCCCTGTTGTTCGACACCATTCTGGCCGCTTTGGGGGAAAATGAGCGTGCCATCACCAACCCGCTCCAGACGAGCAGAAATGAGTTGGTACCCCTCCAGTTGTCACCCCTCCAGCAGAAGATGCACCCCTTGCAGGGCGCCAAAATATTGCTGGTTGAGGATAACGAGATCAATCAGCAGGTGGCGGGGGAACTTCTCGACATGGTGGGGTTGCAGGTGCGTATCGCCTCCAACGGGCGGCAAAGCCTCATCGCCCTGGCAGAGGAGTCGTTTGATGCCGTGCTGATGGATATTCAAATGCCGGAGATGGATGGTTATGAAGCCACCCGCAAAATTCGGGAAAATCCAGCCTGGACAACTCTGCCCATCATCGCCATGACGGCCAATGCCCTGGCCGGGGATCGGGAAAAATGCCTGGCCGTGGGTATGAATGAACATATCGCCAAACCCATTGATCCCCGTGTTCTTTACAGTACCCTTACCCGTTGGATCAAGCCTCCGTTGCCAACCGTTGAGCAACCGGTGGTGGCGCAGGCGCCGCGACCTGAACGAACCCAACCGGAACCTGTTGATCACCTGGTATCGCAAGCGACTGAATATAAAGGCATGGAACCGGATGTCACCCTTCAAGCAACTGAATATAAAAATATGGAGCCGGATGTCACTCTTTTGCCGGAATCCATTCCCGGTTTTGATCTTTCTGTTGGGCTGAAATATGTGGGTGGCAACAAGAAACTTTACCGGAAACTATTGCTGGATTTTCGGCGCACCCAATGGGATGCAGCCGAGAAGGTTCATCAGGGCATGACATCGGGAGAGATCCATGAGACGCAGCGCCGGGTCCACACCATCAAAGGTATTGCCGGCACACTGGGGGCTTTGGAGTTGCAGGATGTGGCAAAACATTTGGAAGTTTCCCTGAAGAACCATGACCGCGAACAATCCGCATCCTTGCTCAAGCCTTTCCAAAGTTCCTTGCAAGGTGTCATGCACGCTCTTGCCGTTTTGGACTCTCAGGAAACTCCCGTCGATCCGCCCCATGTTGTGAAAGGATCCAAGGAAGGCCATCATGATGGGCCTCTTGATCGAAATGCTTTGGAGTCTGTCACAACCCTTTGTCAACAATTGGCCGCATGGCTCGATGAGGGTGACGTTCGCGCCAAAAGCACTCTGGAACAACTCAACAAATGCCTTCCCCCGGCCCATAGGCAGGTGGTCGGCCTGGTGGCTGAAAAAATGGGCGATTATGATTTTGACGGTGCCAGGGACGCCTTGGTGCAATGGGCCTCATTCATGAAAATATCCCTCTGAATTGGATGGAATTCATGCATGTTTCTTTTCAGAAGCAGGGGAACTGTCTATGAGTGAAAAACCCGTCATTCTGGTCGTTGACGATGAGAGCTTCAATATTGATGTGTTGTTGAACCTCCTGGGGCAGGAATATACGATAACAATTGCCAAGAATGGCGAACAGGCACTCAAGAGGCTGACAGGCAAAACCATGCCGGACCTGGTTCTTCTTGATATCATGATGCCGGGCATGGATGGTTACGAGGTGTGCCGGTGCATCAAGGAGGGGTTTCGCACCCGGCATGTGCCGGTCATTTTCATCACCGCCTTGAGTGATGTCAGCGAAGAGACCGCAGGGTTCCAGGCCGGGGCTGTGGACTATATTACCAAGCCGTTTTGTCCAGCCGTGGTGACGGCCCGGGTGCGTACACACATCGAGTTGAAACGAAGCCGCGATCTCCTGGAAATCCTGGCCAAGGAAGATGGTTTGACCGGTATTGCCAATCGCAGGCGGTTCAATGAGTTTCTTGAATTTGAATGGAGCCGGGCACAACGTAAACAGACATCCATCTCCCTGACCCTGATGGATGTCGATTTTTTTAAATTGTTCAACGATCATTATGGCCATGCTGTTGGGGATGCCTGCCTGCGGCAGGTGGGGCATGCCCTGCGGCGCTCCATGCATCGGACGGTGGACTTGGTGGCGCGTTATGGCGGAGAAGAGTTTTGCTGTGTTTTGCCCGATACGGAAAGTCCGGGCGCCATGGGCGTGGCCAATCGACTGTTATGTGCCGTTCACGAACTGGCCATCCCGCACCATCACTCCAAGGTCGCTGACCACGTCACCATGAGTCTGGGCGTTGCTTCGCTCGTTCCAGCGGCAGGCCAAGGTTCGGAAATACTCATTCATATGGCCGATCAGGCGCTTTACAAGGCGAAAAATGGGGGAAGAAACCGGGTTGAGCTGGCGCGAACGGAAGATGCAGCTGACTAGAATGGCAAGAAGAGGTGTGTTCTGTCCATGTTTGACGAAGAGACATTAAAAGTCCTGTTGGCGGAATTTCTTGCCGAAAATCGGGAATCCCTGGACCAGATCGAACGCGGCATCCTGGCCCTGGAAATGGATCCGGAAAACATGGAACTCCTGAACACCGTGTTTCGCCATATGCATACAGTCAAAGGCAATTGCCGGATGATGGAGTTTTCCCGGCTGGAAGAGTTGACCCATGCTGCGGAAAATCTTCTTGATCTGTTGCGCGAAAGGAAAATCACTGCGCATCAGGGGAATTGCGGTGTTCTCCTTGGTATCCTCGACACTGTTCGCCATACGTTGGATGGTATTGAAAGGAGCGGCAGTGAGGGCAATCCGGATTTTTCCCGCCCCATTCAAGCCCTGGAACGACTGACCCGGGGAGGTGATTCCGGAAGTACCTCTCTCCTGGTTCCGGATTGTGGGCCGGGCGATTCGAGCGAACCCGCCGACTCTGCCTTGCCTTGTCGGGATGCCGAGCCCGAGCGGGAAAGATCGGGTGGGTCTGGCCTCCAAACCGTTCGGCTCCCCATTGAGAAACTGGATGCCCTGATGAACATGGTGGGGGAGTTGGGGTCTGCATTCAATCAGTTGCGATATGCCCTGCACCACGGGACAACAGCAGGTGACACGGTATTGGAAGGAATGGAAACCAGGATTCACCAGCTTCAGGACGAAGTTCTCAAATACCGTTTGCAACCGATCGATACCATATGGGAACCCTTGCACCGCCTGGTTCGCGACTTGGCCATGGAGACAGGCAAGAAGGCCATCCTCGATATCCAGGGGGGAGAGACGGAAATGGACAGAAATGTCCTTTTGACTCTCAAGGAGTGCATGGGGCATTTGCTGCGCAACGCGATAGACCATGGCATCGAACCTCCCCATGAACGGGAAGTGGCGGGCAAGTCGATTTTGGGACATGTCAGGCTGCATGCGGAACAGAGGCATGGCCAAATTTTTATTGAGGTCTCTGACGATGGCCGGGGTCTTGATGTGGAGAAAATTCGGACCAAAGCCATCGAGTTGGGATTGCTCGATGCAGAGCAGGCCCGACACCACGCCGAGGAAGAGGTGTTCCGCGTCATTTTTGAACCAGGTTTTTCCACGGTCGGGCAGGTGAGCAAAATATCTGGACGTGGCACAGGCATGGATGTCGTCAAAAATGCCATGACCAGGCTGAACGGGACCATTGCCATTTCCAGTCAACTGGGTCGGGGCACGCAGTTTCGTTTCCGGATACCGCAGACCATGGCCATCGTTCCCTCCCTGCTGCTTGGGAGTGGGGATGGACAATATGCTGTTCCTCAAGCCAACATTGTCGAGTTGATCTCCTATTTTGGCGCGGACGTACAACGACACGTCGAGAAGAGATTGCACGGTTTCATGGTCCGGATACGTGATCGTTTGTTTCCCTTGCTTCCTCTTGACCAGATTCTGCATGCTCCTCTCCACGGTAACCACAGCCCACAAACTCCCGCTTTGCAAACCCGGAGCGCATGTCATGTCGTTCTTTTGCGTGCCGAGGGAGGGGAGTTTGCCCTGGCTGTCGAGAAGATTGCCGATCCGATTGCCCTGGTGGTCAAGCCCATGCTGCGCCTGTTTTCCCACCTGACCATTTTATCTGGAACGGCTCTTCTGCCGGATGGTTCGGTGGCGTTTCTGTTGAATGTTGGAGAGTTGTGTCAGCTTCAGTCACACGTCCCACCCCCTGTCACCAGCCGGGGTTGACCCCTTTGCCTGGGTGAAGATCCGGTGGCGTTGAATATCCGAAATATTGTAAGCGGTTTGATGAGCGACGATGCAAAACCAGCCCAACCTCTTGCTGGCAGAGTGTGACCCATCGTTGACACAGTGGTTTGATGAAACCCTGCGCACCGACGGGTATGCGGTGACCCATGCTTGTCATGGTGAGCAGGCTTGGTCACTGTTTTGTACCTCTTCTCCGGATTTACTCCTCCTGGGTGCCGGTATTTCCTTTAAGGAGGGTATGACACTCTGTTCCCGGATCAAGGCGACCGCGCCAAGTCGTTCCATGCCAATCCTTATGATTGTGGATCCCTCTCCGGAGGAGGGGTGGATTGAGCAGGCGATTCAGGCCGGGGTGACGGATTTTATCGCCAAGCCGGTCCATGGGGCCATTTTGCGCCACCGTTTACGCCAGTTGCTTGGCAGATCCCTGGCCATCGAGGAGGCGGTACGGCAGGCCAGGGATATGGCAGACGCAACCATGCGTGCCAAAACCGAATTTTTGGCCACCATGAGCCACGAGATCCGTATCCCCATGAATGGCATTTTGGGTATGACGGAACTCCTCCAGGGGGGAACATTGCACCAGGAGGAGCGGCAACGGGTCGATTTTATAAGACAATCAGCACTGAATCTTCTGACGATCGTCAATGACATGCTGGATTTTACCAGCATGGATGCCGGTAAGTTAACCTTGCAAAACAATCGGTTCGACTTACACAGACTGTTGGGGGATTTGCAGGCGACTTTCCAGGATTCTGCTCGTCAAAAAGGGTTGGAGTTGGGTGCCCGCCTCGGTCCGAACCTTCCTGCCACGCTGGTCCAGGATGCTGACCGGTTGCGACAGATTTTAACCAACCTCCTTTCCAATGCGATCAAATTTACACCGCCGGGAGGAAAAGTTGTTTTGGGAGCAGAACCGACGCGCCGGGAGAAGGAGTCCTTCTGGATCCGGTTCTTGGTGCAGGATACCGGCATTGGTATTCATCCTGACCAATTTTCGAGACTTTTCAAATTGTTCTCTCCGGGAGACGGCCCCACGACAAGCAAATTAGGCGGTGCCGGGCTTGGCTTGATGATTACCAAGCGTCTGATCAAACTGATGGGAGGGTATATTCACGTTGACAGTTCCGTCAACAAGGGCACGCTTTTTACAGTTGATCTGCCCTTCCTGCACCCCGTGTTTTTGGAAGAGCCCGTCGCATGTGCTGCTCAGGGTGAAGGGCACTCCTTTCCACCGCATGTGCGGCTGTTGCTGGTCGACGATGACTCCGTCAATCGTGTCGTTGTGCGTGGCATTTTGAGACGGCACGGTTTTGCGATCGAAGAAGCCGTGAACGGCATGGAGGCCCTGGAAAAGCTGGTTTCCCACACCTATGACCTGGTGCTCATGGATTGTCAAATGCCCCACATGGATGGTTATACGGCCTGTCAGATGTTCAGAGAAAAAGAAAGCGGGCAACAACACAAGCGCCGCACGCCCATCATTGCTCTGACCGCCAACGCCATGCAGGGAGATCGGGAAAAATGCCTGGAAGCCGGCATGGATGACTATCTGGCAAAACCCATCCGGGGTGAGGATTTGAAAAGGCTGCTCAGTCATTGGCTTTTCGGCAATTCTTGCCGAAATTGTTGATTAAAAGCAACGTGTCGGGGTCTGGGGGGCCGGCTCCGTCAAAAACCAATTCAAGCATGGTCAGGTCATCCGTCTGTGGGCCGTTTCTGTGCCGTTTTATTTTTTCCATGACTCCCTGAAAGGGTTGGTCTTCCAGAAGGAGTTCGCCCAGGGCCTGTTGCAGGTTGGCGCTGCCGAACATCTCGCCCTGGGCGTCTTGTGCCTCGCAGAACCCATCAGAAAAAGCATAGACCCTATCCATCGTATTTGTTGTGGTGCTCTGCTCAATCTTGGCCAGTTCATGTTCGGCGAGAATACCCAGAGGAAGATGGTTGGAAGGGTAGGAACGGTAGAACTCTTTCTGGTGGAAATGCAATATCTCGGGAATGCCACAGTTCCAGATCAGGAGGCGCCCTTGATTTGGATCATGGGCCAGGAAAGCGGCAGCCAGGTACAACTGCCTGGGTAGTTTAAGGTGCAACTTGGCGTTGATCTCATTCAGAATGGCAGGTGGAGCGAAATTTTTTCGGGTCATGGTGTAAAAAATATCCGCGACCATGGGCCCTCCCAGGGCTGAGGGGAGGCCATGGCCTGTAAAGTCCCCCAGAAGGTAGTGTCGTGTTCCATCTGGACGGGCGGCATACAGCAAAAAATCCCCGGCAATCCTCTCCAGGGGGACGGACAAAAGCGTTGCACCCGCATGGCTCATTTTGACGGACCGGTTGATTTTTTCCAGCGTATGTTCGACGATTTCCCGTTCATAGGCCAGCTTGTCGCGCTGGTCGCGAACGACTTCCAGAATTTGGACCACTTTTTCCCGACTTTCCGTCAATGCGAGCATGGCCCGGCGGTTGCGCCGATAAAAATCAGTCATGAATCCAAGCATGAACAGGATTGCCACGCCAGAGACGCTCATGGTCAAAAGACGCTGGGAACGGGCCTCTCCTTCTCGGGTCTTGAGGATTGTATGCAGTTTGTCGTGCAGTTGTCTATGACATACAATATTGTTTTCAATTACATAGGTAACTGCCAGAAAAAAATACAGGGGATCTGTCTTGACGGTCTTCTCGGACATCAATGTATTGCTGAAGTCAAGAACAGCCAGTAAGTTGGGCTCCAACTCCCGGTCAAAGCATCCCGACACCGATTGCAGAAAAGGAACCTCTTCCCGGATAAAGCGATGAATCCCTCTTGTTCTTTCCAGATCGCGGTTGACATGCCCCATGACTTCGCCAAACCGAATCTGGTCAGTCGGACCGAACTCCCCGGAAGCAAGTATGATACTCACCACAGCGCGCAGACGGCCCATGGATTCACCCAAATTTGGGTAGTACCTCAGAAAGATTTCCTTTAAATTATAGACCGTCACGTCCACGTCGGTTGACAGCCGAGAACGAAAAGCCAAATTTCTGATGATATCATTGACACGGTTGATCATCTGGGTATGGATATCGAAAAGAAGTTTCGGATCGGATGTGCCATGGTCCGGGCTAAAATCGCGCCGAATGGTCTGTTTCGTATCTTGAAATTCATCTGGAAGAAGAGGGGTGTTGCTGTCCAGTTTATCTTCGAGTTCTTTCCAGTAATGTTTTAAATTATCGCTTGATTCTTTTGTAGATTCCTGTAAATTGATTTGAGAAAGACCACGCACTCTCTGCATAACGACGACAATGTTGTATAACTCATTGATGCTCATGAGCCCGGAAATTTCTTCTGTCGCTAAGATTATTTTCCGACTCTCTTCAGAGATGATGTGGTGAAGCGTGACGATAACCAAAAGTGTTGGTATAAACAAAGCGGTCAAATACCGAACAAGAGATATTTTCTGATTCATTTCTATCTTTATTTTCTGTGCCCGACGTGCTCGAAAAGGTATCCCTGCACCGCCCCCCATTACAGAACCCTGTACACCCACTCCCCCCCCCCCCCGGACTATATTTTTTCCTGAATTCACTGTCAACGAACTGAGTGTCCAGTCAACTCCTGACCCGTAAGATGGATCGGAATCATCATGTTTTTACGATCGAAAGTGATCTTTGGCATGACTGCTTTGCAAGGGGTCGTTCTGGTGGCCTTGTTGTTTGGCCGTGAGGGGTTTCATACATCGGGTGGAGTTTTGAGCATTCTTGTTTTTGCAGGTTTGTTCCCCTTATTCAGTGTGTTCGAGGCATGGCATCTGAGTCAACGCCTGCACCAAAGCCTCCAGAGCATCCATGCGGGATTCCAGGCTTTGGGAGAGGGGCGTCTGGGCTACGAAATATCTTTGCACCAGCATACCCTTTGCAGGGAAACCGTGCAGGCTTTCAATCGGATGAGTCGGCAGTTGCAGGAAAACATCGCCAAGCGGGATGTGGCGGAAGGAGATGCCCTGGCAGGAGAAACCTCTGTCGCCGTCACAACCGTTGATCAGGCCACACCAAAAGGTTCTTCCCTGCCAGCCTCCCTGGAACTGGCGCCCGATCTTTCGTCGGACATGCGGATCCTGTTGGTGGAAGACTCCCCGGAAATGCAGATCTTCACGAGGGAAATATTGACCTCGGCGGGTTTTGTGGTGGGTGTGGCCAACAATGGTCGTGAGGCCTTGGAAGCCTTGGCATGTGCTCCATTTGACCTCGTTCTCATGGATTTGGGCATGCCCGAAATGGATGGCTGGACCGCCGTGCGGCAAATTCGTCAACTCACTTCACGGATGCGGGATGTGCCCATCATCATTTTGACGGGTAACACCTTTCCGGGTGTACGTGAAGCGTGCATGGCCATTGGCGCCCAGGGATATCTCACCAAACCTGTGCAACATGATCTCCTTTTGGGCAGCATCCGGGCCTTATTGGCCAACCCGGGCCGGGTTGTTGGGTCTTACGGCCCGGTTGCTCTTCCTGAGGCAGATTCGGTGATCACCGCTCTGCCTTTGTTGGACGCTGCCGTTCTGCAACAAATGGCACGGGATACGGCGCCAGAGTTGGTGCCGCGCATGGTCAGGATTTTCATCCAGGAGGCGGAAAAACGTCGGGAACGTATCTTGCTCGATGCAACAGGCGGTGACGTGCAGGCTATGCGTTTGGAGATACACGCCTTGAAAAGCAGTGCGGGTACCTTTGGCGCCAAAGCCCTCTACCACGCTTCAACGGAGGCCGACCTCGCCGGCAAGAGTGGCGACATGCCGACACTTTTGCGCTGGGGCCAGGCGTTGCCGAATCTCATCCAACGCACCATCCGTGCCTACCAGATCCATTTTTCGGAGTCGTGATGCCAACGCTGCGTTGCAGATAAAGTCAAGGGTGCTGAATAGTGGCTCAACCGTGTCGATTTGATGTGCAGAAATGTTCCAATGCTCCGGGGACAGCTCAACCATGAAACGGGGTCCAGGGGGCTGGCTCCCTGGCTTTGTCCAGGGCAGCGCCCTGGTGGGGTTCGGGGCGAAGCCCTGATGAAGGCCTTCATCTCCCAGCCTTTCTCAAAAGGGTGCCGAATAGATACGGTCAGCCATCAAACTGAAGAGTCGCTCTGCTCGAAGCGAACGGTGTTGAGCAATTTGGGCTTTGCTGCCACCCTGCTTTCGGAGACCGGATGAAATTTGGGGAAACTGGTGGAATCGTCAACGGAATCCTCTTTTTTGACGCCCATACCCAAATCAGCGGATATGATACGCAGATCCAGGGCATCGTCATCCTCCTTCTCAAGCGAATCTTCATCCGCATTTTGAGGAGAATCCCCTTCCGGGCCGGGTTTATCCATCTGGTAGTGCCCCAGGCCAGCCTCTTCAGACAAGGAACTCAGATCCAGGTCACCATCGTCATCAGACTCTTCGTTCCCTTCACCGTTGGATGCAGGGGTGACTTTGGGTGAGTCAATATCCTCCTTTTCCTGGCCCACCCGAGATTTATTGGATGGTGTGGACCTCAGAGAGCTGAACACGAAAGGGATGCTCTCCAGCGCATTGCCAGAGCCTTCTCCCAATCCCGATTTGAGCACAACCGATTCATCCAGGGATTCGGAGGTCGAAAAGGCGATCGAACCATAGGATGCTGTAACAGAGACGCCAGTTTTATGAGTCCCTAATTCTGTCGTCTCTTGATCAGGGGTCTCTATATCGGAGATCTCTGATTTACCTTTATGTTGAAATTCCGCTGTGGAGACCGTGTCGGCTCCGTCCAGCCTGGGCATGATTGCAAGTATCGTGGCATCTTCACTGTGTCCCGCGACCGACTCATCAATTTGTATGTTCGGCTGATCATCTCCCATGTCCGCTGGTGACACCTCTTGCTGATCCTCTGGCTTGTCGGCCTCTTCCAGATTTCCCATGCGGCGCAGGGCTTCCAGGGCCTGCCGGCCTTCCAGGGTCAAACGGGCAGAGAGAGGGTCAGTCGGCACATCGGGTCCAGAGAGAGATTCCTCGTGCGCTGCGTGGGGAGCAGAGTCCGCGCCATCCGGCTCCATGCGAGGGACGCCCGTGTCCGGGCGGATAGGAGAATCAACATGTTGCGAGGCTGATGTGGCCAAACTCCCGGCAGCCACCGTAGCCACAATCGCTGCGACCGGGGCAGCCGGAACCTCTGAGCCGTCCACGACCGGCTCCTGGCGTTCCTTGTTGCCCCTGGACTCTGCTGACTTACCCTTGGTGTCGTTCTTCCTTTCTGCGGGAACAACAATCTCAAGTATGCTGTCAGGCTCTTCCTGGCTTTTGCGACGTTGGCGAATCCGCCAACCGAGATAGGCCACCATGGCGATGGCCACACCACCCAGACCAGCATCCTTGACCCAATCAGCCAACTCTTCCACGGAGGAGGCTTGTTCCAGAAACCGCTTGGAAAGGGACTGGGACTGATTTTTCAGCACGGCAAGTTGGGTTTCCAAAACTTTGCGTTGCTTTTCGCTCTCCTTGACGCGCTGGTTTGCCTTGGCAAGCTCTGCCTGGATGTTCTCCAGGGCGACGCTCTTTGGCGCACCGCCTGCTGGAGGTGAGCCACCGGTTGACGGCTCCGCAGCAACATCTCCCCGGTTGGCTGATGCGTTGCTGTCCTGTGAAGATCCAGCGGTTTGCAGCTGTTCCATACTTTTCGGTTGGGTGGATGAAACCTTCTTGGGAAGCGAAGCCTTCCTCTGGCTCTCGCGCAACCCGGTCCTCTCTCCGACTGAATGGGGTTGGCCACCTGCCAGATCAGCCTGCTGACTGCTGTGGGATCTGCCCCTGTCACCCCAGGAACCCTTCGTGGCATCCTTTCCTGAAACTAAGTCGGAAGGTCCATCCCGGCCCATCGCTCCAGAGTTGGTGACACCCTCAGGGGTGGATTTCCAGCTGTTCCGGTGGGACTGGACGATCCGCCAGGCCTCGGATGGAGAGACGCGGCTCATGTCGCCCACGGAGGGGAGAGAGAGGGTGACGCCAGTGACCAGGCCGAGGATGTTGTCCTTGTAAAATTTGTCGCGATTGGAGTGCCACAACCCGACCATCACCTGACTTGGGGTCAGGCCACTCCCCTCCCCAACGATCTTGGCGACATCGGCCAAACTTTTTCCTTTGGGTACGGGCCCAAAGGTGGTTTCGCGCGGCAGGGTATGATGCTGGAAAGCGGCCTGGGTCGTGGATGCCGGACCATGCGCAGCCGGGGGCAACTTGACAAAGCGATGGCTGTCGAACTCCCGGGCGCCCTGCTGGAAATCTTTCTGGGTGGGAGATTCGTGTGAAGAGGAGAGCAAAATCGGGTAGTTGCGAACCAAGGCTCCCGTGCCTCGCGAGGCCTTGATCAGGACATTGAAAAAAGGCTCCTGAACGGGGCCATCGCTCTCCAGTAACACAGCGGAATCCGTTGCATCTTTTTGCACCTTGATCCGCAAATTTCCCACCATGCTGGAGCGGAAGAGGTGGACGCGACGATAATCGTTGATCCCCCCCAGGGTGATGTCGCCATCGTCAAAGGTTTCCAGTGGATGCAAAGTCAGTGGGATGCGAGCCAGGAAGGGTTCCCCGATATGGCTCTTGACTTGGATCTCACCCAGGGAGAAAGCGTTGGCTGTCTGTGGCATCCCGAGCAGCAAAGCCAACCCAAGCCACGACTTTCCGAGTAACCGGTACTTCATGATCACCATCCCGCATGCGATTCCCCCGCTCTCACAACGAGAGACAAGGCAGAAATCAGGATAAGCAATTTTTGTACCAATAAAATTTCGTGACTCCGTCAACCATCCTGAGTGATCCGCTCGACCAACTCCCGGAGGGCCTTTTCAGCGTGACTGTTCTCCACCTGGCAGGTACCGGCGTTGCGATGGCCGCCGCCGCCATATTGGAGAGCCAACTCACCGACGTTGGTGTTGGACGTCCGGTTCAGAATGGACTTGCCTATGGCAAAAACCGTATTTTGCTTCTTGACACCCCACAGCACATGGATGGAGATGTTGGTTTCGGGGTACAGGGCATAAATCATGAACCGGTTGCCGGCATAAATGGGATCCTGGTCACGCAGATCCAGGACCACCAGATTTTTATGGACGGTCGAACAGGCCCTCAACTGGGCCTTGAATGTCTCTTCCTGTTGAAAATAGAGATCCACCCGTTCCTTGATGTCGGGCAACTCCATGATCTCGGAGATATCCATGGTACGGCAGTTGTCGATCAACTGCATCATGAGCTGGTAGTTGGAGATGCGGAATTCCCGAAACCGGCCCAGACCCGTCCGGGCGTCCATGAGAAAGTTCATCAAAACCCACCCGGTGGGGTGAAGTATCTCTTCTTTGCTGAACAGGGCAGCGTCGCCTTTGTCCACAGCGGCCATCATTTCTGGAGAGACATTGGGCAGAGCATCCGGGCCTCCATAATACTTGTAGACCACCCGGGCGGCTGAAGGGGCGTGTGGATCGATGACATGATTCTCCGGTTTTTTGTCACCTCGGCGAATGGTCTCGCTGGCGTGGTGATCGAAGGCGATATGCACCCCCTCCACGTAGGGAAGGTTGGTGGTGATATCGTTGCCTGTGATTTCGATCTTGCCGTCTTGCATGTCTTTTGGATGGACAAATTTGATCTCTTCGATCATGTCCAACTCTTTAAGGATGACGGCACACACCAGGCCATCGAAATCGCTACGGGTTACCAGTCGAAATTTTCTTTTCTCGGCCACAGCGGAATCTCCCAGTCGAAAAAACAGGCGCGTTTTCGGTCTTGCCAAGCGATGCCATTCGGGTCAAGAACCCCCAAACACCCCATCCGCCACGCAGGATATCTGGAAAGTCTCCGTGGGAAAAGGGAATTCATTGAACGCCCCCTCCCAGAAAGGGCAGGAGTTTGTCATAGGCCTCGGCCACGGACCACTCCTGGAGGCGGGCAATGTTGGCCAGATCGTCGTACTCAACCCGGCGCACTCCTCCTGCCTCGACCAGACCCAAGGGCCCCCAAGGGGTGGAGACCAGGCGTTTGTTGCGACGCCAAACCCACCTTTGCATGGTTTGTATCCGAACACCAAGGGTGGTGGATTGCTGCAACATCAAGTGCGCCAACGCATCGGCAGCCGCAGGCTGCACCACAACTTCAATGCGTACCGCTGGCCGCCCCTTCTTCATGGTCATGGGAATGAGTCCCACATCCAAGGCGCCGGCTTCAAACAATTTTTCCCACAACATGCCGTACCACTCCGGATTCATGTCATCCACATGGGCCGACAAAACCGCCACCTGTTCCTGAAAGGGATCCATATCCGTTTTGCCGGGTATGGCAGCCGCTGCCGGTACTTCGGCCAAAATGCGCAGGGCATTGGCCCGTTCGGGGAGTTCGCGTTGTCCCAACCCGGTGCCTGTTCGGTCGATTCGGGTCAATCCACCCGCTGCTGCAAGGCTGTGAACCAGGTGGGCCAGAATGGCTGTTCCCGTTGGCGTGGCCGTTTCACCGGTGACATGCTCCGGCTGGAGGGGGATCCGATATTTTTGCACGATCGCCACCACCGCCGGGGCAGGCACCGGCATTACGCCGTGTTGGCAGCGGACACTGCCCGAACCACACTGCAATGGACCGGTGCTCACCCCGGTCACGCCCAGATGTTCAATGGCCCAGGCTGCGCCGCAGATATCCAGAAGGGCATCCATGCCTCCGACTTCGTGAAAATGCACCTCTTCCGGGGGGAGACCGTGAACCGCTCCCTCCGCTTCGGCCAGGATGGTAAAGATGGCCTCGGCCCGTTGCGCTACGGCTGTCGTGAAACCTGCCCCCCGGATCAATGTCAGAATTTCCGCCAAGTGGCGGTGATGATGTTCATCCGGCACCTGAACATCGACCCGTATCCCACGCATTCCCCCGCGTCGCGCCACTTCCGCCGCGAGGGTCCAGGCCGGCAACGCAAGCCCCCGGAGCGCGTGGATCATCGCTTCCCGGTCCACCCCCAGATCCAAACAGGCGCCCAAAAACATGTCGCCGGAGATTCCGGCATCCAATTGCACATGCCATTTCATGGTTTGACTCACTCTTTTTGTTCTTCCCCGATGTGGCGAATGGTCACATCCGGCCAGACCGGGTGGATGGCGGCCAGAATCTCTCGCACGGCGCGGGAAATGTCGTTGTGTTCGGAGAACTCGGCCAAGGCGAGTTCGGCGCGTATGCCGAAGAGGGGCCATTCACCTACATCGTCGAGATAAGCTTTGGCCAGGGCGTAAGCCCAATGGGGGAGATCCTGGGGGTCGTTCAGGTAGGCCGCATAGGGGCGCCGGTCGTTATCTGGACCATCTTCCAGGCTGACCACCCAGCGTGCAGCAGGAGATTCAACGTAGGCGGCGAGCCATTCGGGAGGGTGATCGCGCCCGATGGCCAGCCAGCGCTGATGGCGTTCCTCCCAGGGGGGGAATGTGTGTTCGGTCTCCATGGGGATGGACCTCTTGTCTGTACCGTTCGGTGAGGTGTTTCATCATCATTGTTTTTTGCCGCCCGATGCAGCCCATGTTAACAAAGATCAATTTGTGCTCAAAAGGTATTTCTGACAGCGCTTCCGTCATTGTTGTCCAGCCAAAAATGGCAACATAGGCCATATATGTCCAGATATCCGTAGGGAAGGGTTGGGATCCGTCGGGTTGTATTTTTACTTAAGATATTGAAATTTTTAATTTTTATGTTGCATGTTAACTTTGGCACAATTTGTGGGATAGGGGTGGTACCGGGATGCGCCATGACTGAGGAGACGGGAACAGGCCATGGCGCGACATTCGGGCGGATCAAATGAGTCGAAAAGGGTGACAGAGGAGACTGCCTTGCCAGAGTGGTTGGCCGTCTTGGGGATGCCTGTTTGTGACTGTGCGGTACATTGGAGCATTTGACATGAACTTTCCAGCGATCAATTCGGCTGCGTCATCCGGCGCCGCCAAAGCGGCGACAGGATCCTCCAGTCTGTTGAAGTTTGCCGTACAATCCCATTTGATCAAGGGATTGGGCATGGGAGCCGGGATGAGCCTTGGCGTGGGTGTGTGGGTACTCGGGATTGCCGGGATGGGATACTGGCTCTACCGGAAATATGTACGTCTTTACTGAGGGTGACATTCATGATCGCGCAAAATTCAATGATGGCGGCGAGCAAAGGGGCTGCCGCAAATTCGTCGCTCTCCTTGTCAACCGTTGCGACGGCCCAGTTTATCAAGGAGGCAGGCCTTGGCCTGGGCATGGGGTTGGGGATCGGAGCTTTTCTGGCGGTTGGTTCCGCCATCGTGGGATGGATGATTTGGCGAAAATACTTGCGGGAGTGAAACTTGACAGGTGGGGGCCATCGACTGTCGAGCATCATCGATCATTGCGGAAATGGCCATACGCCGTTTTGGAGAGGTCCAATGAATTCTAGAACTTTAGTTATCGCATATGATGAAGCAGGCTTGTTTGGCGCACTCGGGCGGGGTGTAACATCTCGGCAAGGAGCGGTTGCAGTCGATGCCGCACGAAGAGCCGAAAAAGGAAGAATGACCTTGGCCGGGTTCCATCAGGGGAGAGCTGTCATCATGGTCATGGCCCTCCTCCTGGCGCCATTGGTTATCCTCGGGATCGCAGGTATCCTGGTCTGCGGCGGATGCAGAGCGATTGGCAAGATGGGTGCGTGTCGTCATGAAAACGTCCGTAAACGGTGATGTTAAAAGTTCTTTGGGTACATGCCGATCGGTCACGGTCACATCCATTTCGGAGATCGGTTGGCACGATACGGATATCATTCTGCCGGACATCGAGGCCGCAGGCGGACCGGGGGCCGATCAGTGGGAGGCGTCGTGGCATGCCGACAATGCCGCCGGAAGTGCCAGTCTGATCGAGGTCGGGTCGTTGGATGGTCGGAAGCATAGATTCCTCCTCGATTGTGGCTGGCATGAGGGATACATGCGTTCCCGCTTTGCGGCAGCCGGCGTCGATGGCATGCTGGAACTCTCTATCTATGGCCTGTACGGCGGTCTGCATATCGCCCCCTTTGGCCCGTTGACCCCGCAGCAGGAGGAGGCGATCGTGGATCTGCAACGCTTTGGTTTCCTCAGGATTGTCCCCAACCACTGCACCGGCCTGCCGGCAGTCCGCAAAATGATCGAACTGGGGTATCCTGTCCTGAGGGGCTCGGGCCAGGTCGGTTCTGTTCCCCCTTTGATGGCAGGCCATGGAGACCGGGTAGTTTTTGGGTCATGATCCTGCCAGGAAAAAGTCCAGTACCCTTATGTTTCAATATCTTCTTTACACATGTCATTCATTGCATACAGCAGAGGTGTGTTCATGCGTATCGCCGTTACCAGTCAAAACAAATACTCCATCACCGAACATGCTGGGCAGTGTCGCCGCTTTTGGCTGTTTGATGTGGAAAACAACGTTGTGTCCGGAGAACGCCTGGTGGAGCTGGCCCCCGAGGAGAGTTTTCATAACAATGGAATCATGGGGCCGGACCATCCGCTCTTTGGCATGCACGTCCTGATCACCAGAAGCATGGGGCAAGGTTTGAAGAATCGGTTGGCAGGAATGGGTGTGCAAGGTGTCGTCACGTCCCTGGAAGATCCAAAGTGCGCTGCCATCCTGTTTCTGGAGGGAAAGTTGCCTTCAATATCCGCACCGGACACCCGGTGCAACGGCCATGGTCACGGCCATGGTAACGGGTGTGGACCCGGACCCGGTCTCATGAACAAGCATATTGTTATCGAGCCAAAATCCTGATATGTCCGTTTTTCGGTACCCCCACCGCGCAAGAGCGTGCATGGCCTTCGGTGTGGTGGGGGTCCGGAAAATCGCCCATGGTCCAGATTTTGATGGGTTCGTTGTCGGAAGAGGGTTGGTTGGAGAGAGGCCGCATGATTGATCTCCGGTTAAAGGCTACCTGGGGCCATTGGATGGGTTCGTCACGAGGAGATGGTATTGTTCAAACATTAAAAGTCATCGTCATTGTTGCGTGTATTATCTCTCTCTTTTTTTCATGGCAATATGATCAGGGACTCAACCTGGCGGATGAAGGATTTCTTTGGTACGGCGCCCAACGTGTCCTGCTGGGGGAGGTGCCGCTGCGTGATTTCATGGCCTATGATCCCGGACGCTACTACGGATTGTCCATCCTGATGGGATGGTGGGGGGACAATGGCATCGTGGCCATGCGGGGTGGCGTGGAAATGTTTCGTGCCATGGGGTTGCTGATAGGTTTGCAGGTGCTGGTTGGCACCATCAGGGTACGGAGCACCCGTTTCCTCATCCTCTCCGCCATGACGTTGCTGACGTGGATGTCCATCCACAACTTCAAGGCATTTGATACGACGACATCCCTGGCGCTGGTCGCTGCGTTGACGTTTTTGGTGCGGAAACCGGTGGCGCAACGTTACTTTGTGACCGGCTTGTGTGTGGGCGTGGCGGCTATTTTTGGCCGCAATCACGGTGTGTACGGCGTGGTTGGCGCCATGGTCGCCATGGTCTGGTTGCACCACGGGAAGGAAAATATAGGTTGTTTTGGCAAAGGGGTTATGTATTTTATAACGGGTGTGGTTGTTGGGTGCCTGCCCATGCTGTTCATGGTGTTCTGGGTTCCCGGCTTTGCCAAGGCGCTTTGGGACAGTATATTGTTCATGTTGTCATTCGGGGCCACCAACATTCCTCTTCCCGTTCCATGGCCATGGCTGGTCGATTTTGCCTCGATCTCCACGCTGCAATCCATTCATGGGGTCTTGGTGGGGTTGTTCTTTGTTGGCATGATTCTTTTTAGCATGTTCTCCATCATGTGGGTGTTTTGGCAGAAGAGGAGGGGAGAACGTGTCTCTCCTCTGGTGGCTGCTGCGGCATTTTTGTCACTGCCCTATGCCCACTATGCGTTTTCTCGTGCCGATGTGGTTCATCTCTCCATGGGCATCTTTCCCATGTTGATCGGGTGTCTCGCTTTTTTGGCCCGGAGGCCGGGCCGGGCCAGGTGGCCTCTGATGCTGGTGTTGTGTGTCACCAGCATCGGGACGACCCTTCCCTACTACCAGGGTTGGGGGTGCCTTCTCAACAGCAAGTGCGTGGTTGTGGAGGTTTCCGGCTCCAGACTCAAGGTCTCTGCCCATACGGCATCCACGATTCAGCGGCTTCGCCATCTCGTGGTGCAACAGGCCACGGGGAATCGTTCCTTCGTTGTCGCCCCCTATTGGCCCGGCGCCTACGCCTTGTTCGATCGCCAATCTCCCATGTGGGAGATCTACGCCCTGTTCAAGCGTGATCGGGCGTTCGAGGAGGCCGAAATCAAGCGAATCATGGCAGCCCAACCGGCCTTTATCCTGCTGTCCGAGATGGCCATCGATGGCCAGGAGGCGCTGCGCTTCATGTATACCCACCCTCTGACCTACCAATACATTCAGGAGAATTATGTCTTGGGCGCTTCGTATGGGCAGCTCAGGGTGTATGACCCGAAGGTTGATGGGGGGTAATCAGGATTTATCCACAATCAAAACCCGTCGCTTGTTGTCAATATGCCAGGTTCCCAACTTTTCCAGCACAGCCATACCCAGAAGGGCAGGGGAGTTGGGAGCGGAGATGATGGCGTTGATCTCCCTGACCACCACCAGGCCGATTTGCACCGAATCAAGTTTAAGGGACTTCTCCTGTACCTTGTTGCCATTGGCATGCATGACGGTTACAGTTGGAAGTTTGGCGATGGCTTCGGCATCCATCAGGGTGAGGGCAACCCCTTCAGGGATGGAGAGAGAGGTGGCGCCCGTATCCAGCAAAAATTCGACGGTCTGTTTCCCATTCAGGGTGGCGGAGATGTAATAGGCTTGTCCCCGCTTGGAAAGGGCGATCTCACGCGCCTCGGCGCTGTCAGGCGAACACTTGCTGGAGAGAATGAGGCTGCGCCGTCCATCGGTGGTTTGGTTCCCAAAGCAGGTGTGACGTTTGAGGGTTCGTATTTCGCCCTGCAACGCCACGATCACCGAGTCATCCGTGATTTTTTCGACGCGGGGACCGGAATCCAAAATATCCCCCTCCTGAAAACGGCGACCATTGATCACCGCCACCTTGCGCCCATCCGAAGTCAAAAGAAGCTCCAGGTTCAGACGTTTCCAATCAACGGCGCGTACCGGTGCCACTTGTTCTTCGGTGTTTTCGGTCGCAGGAGGTGCCTCCAGGGGGGGGGGAGAAACGGCAAACGTATCAGGGCGCGTCGGATCAATCAGGCCGACATCGTCAGCCATGCCACTTGGGATGACAAGAAAACCGGACAACAAAAGGGCCATCCAGATTGCGGGAAAAGTCCGGTCGCTCACAGAATCACCAGATTGCCTCAACAAAGGGTACAGGTCAAAAGTTCAGGCACTGAAGTCAAACTCAAGTTTGTTGTCCCCTGCCGTGATTTGTACAGTTCCCCCTTGCCGCAAATGGCCAAAAAGCAGTTCATCGGAGAGGGGCTTGCGGATATGATTTTTGATCAGACGCTCCATGGGACGGGCGCCATGGCTGCGATCAAAACCGTTCTTGGCAAGCCATTGGCGGGCAGCATCGTCCACATGCAAAGTGACGGTACGCTCGGCCAACTGTGCCTCCAATACCAGGAGAAATTTGTCCACCACGCGGAGAATGGCAACCGGTTCCAAATGGGAAAACGGGATGATGGCGTCCAGGCGATTGCGAAACTCCGGTGAAAACATCCTTTTGATCTCCTTGAGATCGTCTCCCTGAGGGCTCTGGGACACAAAGCCCAGGGAAGGCCGGTCGAAGGCCTGGGCGCCGGCATTGGTGGTCATGATCAGGATCACGTTGCGAAAATCGGTCCGACGGCCATTGTTGTCGGTCAGTTTGCCATGATCCATCACCTGCAACAGCAGGTTGAACACGTCGGGATGGGCCTTTTCAATCTCGTCCAGAAGCAGAATGGCGTGCGGATTCTTGTGAACGGCATCGGTCAACAATCCCCCTTGATCGAATCCTACATAGCCGGGAGGAGCGCCGATCAGACGCGAAACGGTGTGCCGCTCCATGTATTCGCTCATGTCGAAGCGGATCAGTTCAACGCCCAACTCCCGTCCCAGGAGACGGGCCAGCTCGGTCTTGCCCACCCCGGTGGGACCGGAAAAGAGGTAGGAGCCGACCGGTTTTTCCGGGTTGCCAAGCCCGGAACGCGCCAGTTTGATGGCTGAACTGACCTGCTCGATCGCCTTCTCCTGGCCAAACAGGGCCAGACCCAGACTCTTCTCCAGGTTGCGCAACACTTCCCGATCATCCCGGCTGACCGAACGTGGCGGAATACGCGCCATGCGCGCAACCACCCCCTCGACCTCCCTGACTCCGACGCTGCGTTTGCGGCGTGCCGCAGGCAGCAATCGGCAGGCTGCACCAGCCTCATCCAGAACATCGATGGCCGAGTCGGGGTGCTTGCGGTCCGTGATGTGTCTTGCCGCAAGTTCGGCAGCCATCTGCAACGCCGGGGTTGTGTAACGAATATTGTGGTGCTCCTCGTAACGAGCCTTCAAACCTTGCAGGATCTGGACTGTTTCGTCCAGGGAGGGCTCGGGTATATCGACCTTTTGAAACCGGCGCGCCAATGCCCGATCCTTTTCAAAGATGGCGCGAAACTCCTCATGGGTGGTCGACCCGATGCAACGCAACTCCCCCGCAGCCAACAGGGGCTTCAACAGGCTGGAGGCATCGACATGGCTGCCGCTTGTGGACCCGGCCCCAATGACGGTATGGATTTCGTCTATGAACAAAATGGAACCGGGGCGCTTTTTCAGACTGTTGATCACCCCTTTCATGCGGCCTTCAAAGTCACCACGAAATTTGGTTCCGGCCAGAAGGGCGCCCATGTCCAGGGAGTAAATGACGCTCTCTTTCAGCATATCCGGTACGCAGCCCTCGACAAGGCGGCTGGCCAACCCTTCGGCCAGATGGGTCTTGCCTACCCCGGCATCGCCGACAAAAAGGGGGTTGTTCTTGCGGCGGCGGCAGAGAATCTGCAACGTGCGGGTGATTTCGGCATCACGACCTATGAGAGGATCCGTCTCACCCCGGCGGGATTTTTCATTGAGGTCGACCGTATAAAGCTCCAGAGGATCGGGCCGGCTGAAGCCACCACGCTGGGGCTCTTGAGGAGAAGGCTCCTCGCCGGCTTCGCCATCACCTGATTGGGGATGGGACTCTTCCGGGGGGATACTCGACATGGCCGTCTGGATATCAAGGCGTGAAATGTTCTGTTTTTTGAGAAAATAAACGGCGTGAGACTCTTTTTCCGCATACATCGCCACCAGGACGTAGGATCCCGTGACCATACTCTTGCCCGCCGATTGCACCTGGTGCAGGGCGCGTTGCAAAACCCGCTGCAAACCGAGGGTAGGCTGGATATCGCCGACGCTCTTTTCATCGGAAAACACAGGGACATGTTTGGACAGATGCTCCTCGGTCTCCTGGGTCAGCCGGTGCAGATCGCAGCCGCAGGCGTTCAGGATGGGAAGGACTTCCGGATTCTCCAGCAACGCCAGCAACAGGTGCTCCAGGGTGGCATAGGCGTGCCGGCGCTTGTGAGCCATGACCAGCGCCATGTTCAGGGAATTTTCGAGATGTTTGCTGATCATCGCAACTCTCTGGCGAAATGTGGAAGAGGGGTCAGGTTCACTCTTTCTCCAGGGTACACTTCAGGGGGTGGCCCTGCTCGCGGGCATATTGGTTGACGATGGCCACCTTCGTTTCCGCGATTTCGTAGGGAAAGAGACCACAAACACCCCGTCCATGTTCATGGACGTTGAGCATGATGCGTGTCGCCTCCGACATGGATTTCTGGAAAAAGACCATGAGGAGTTTTACCACGAAATCCATCGGGGTAAAATCGTCGTTCAACAGGATCACTTTGTAGAGGTGGGGCTCACGGACATCGACATCGCTGTCCGTGAGCAGGTCAGATTCCGGTATTTGTGCATGACCACTCATGATGCGGATATCCTGTGCTGCTTCAGATGTTTTCTGCGTTTGGTTCGGGATGTGGCGATGGTCGCCGGGCCGTCTCCAGCAACTCCCGGGCGTTATGGCGGGCCGGGGCGGTGACCAGGTCGCCGGCAAGCATGCGGGCGAGTTCCTCCACCCGGCCAGCTTCATCCAGGGTGTGGATATGGACCTGGGTACGCTCGTCGAGCGTGGATTTCTCCACTTTCAGGTGATTGTCTCCCCAAGCCGCCACCTGAGGCAAGTGGGTGATGGCAAGAAGCTGGCGGCTACTTTTTGAGACTTCGGCCAATTTGCTCCCGATACGGGCAGCAACCCGTCCACCGACGCCGACATCCACCTCATCGAAGATCAGGGTTTGTACAGTGACGGCATCGGCAAGAACTGTCTTCAGGGCCAACATGATGCGGGAGAGTTCGCCACCTGAGGCGACCTGCCTGAGAGGCTTGAGGGGCTCCCCTGCATTCGCGCTCACTTCGAATTCCGCCTCCTCATGGCCCTTGGGTCGTGGATCCCCGTTGGACGGGCGCAACGATATGGCCACACGGGTGCGGCCCATGTACAAATCCTTGAGTTGGCGTTCCACCTCCCGGGTCAGGCGCCCCGCAGCCTGTTGCCGACGTTGAGTCAAGATGGATGCCTTCTCCCGGTAGGCCTGGAGCGCCTGTTGGAGTTGTCGGGTCAGAGTCTCCTCCGAGCTCTCCACGTTGTCCAGGGTGGATAACTCTTCGCGCCAGGCGCGGGCCAGTTCGGGAAGATGATCGGCCTCCCGGCGATGCTTGCGGCATATGTCCTGGATCAGGTTGATGCGTTCGTCCAACATGGCCAACTGCTCCGGATCCGCTGCCAAACCATTTTGATAATGGCGGATGGTGTCGACGGCGGCGTCGATTTCATACTGGATGGAGCGCACGGATGCGGCCATGGTGTTCAGGGCTGCGTCCAGCTCCTGCACATGCTCCAGCTCCGTCGCGGCCATGGAGGTGAGATCGCTGGCGGCATTGCTGCCTTCGGAGAGGAGTTCAAGGGCCTTGCGGGCGGCTTGTTGGAGGCGGGCGGCATGCGCCATGCGGGTCCGTTGATTCTTCAACTCCTCCATTTCTCCCACCACAACCCCGGCGCGTTCCAACTCCTCAAGCTGAAACGCCAAAAAATGGCGCCGGTCCCCCGATTCCCTGGCCTTGCGGCGGAGAGTCTCCAACTGTTCACGGGTGTCTTGCCAGACCTTGTGTTGGGCGCTGGTGGCTGCCACCAACTCTCCGTGCCCCCCGAAAGCGTCCAGGAGTTCAAGGTGGGTTTCGGTACGCAGGAGCGACTGATGATCATGCTGGCCGTGCAGATCCACCAGGAGAGAAGCCAGTGAAGCCAGAGCGGTTACGGAGACAGGGTGATCGTTGATGTAGGCGCGGCTGCGACCTCCGGTTCCCAGGGTGCGGCGCAGAAAAAGATCCTCGCCGGGGAGGTCGAGTTCCTGATCGGCCAGCCATTGACGGGCAGGGTGGGGTGGAGGAGGAAGCAAAAAATGGGCGGTCACCCGCCCCTGATCCGAGCCGGTACGCAGCAGAGAGGCATCGGCGCGCTCTCCCAGCGTCAGGCCAAGCGCATCGATCAGGATGGATTTTCCGGCTCCGGTCTCACCTGTGATGATGGTCAGACCGGGCTCCAGGGTGATCTCCAGATGGTCGATCAGGGCAATGTTGTCGATGCGCAACTGGCGCAGCATGGGTTTAACTCCCCAGTTTCCCCCCCCAAAGCAGCTTGGAACGCAAAATTTCGTAATAGCTGCGATTAGGAGTGTGCATCAACTTGAGACGGTGTCGGGCGCGACGAATCAGCACCCGGTCCCCGTTTTCCAGGGGGCAGACTGTTTGTCCATCCAGGGTGGCCATGCGGTCGGAGTCGTTGGGAGCCAGAGTCACGGCCACGACGCCCTCCGCCGGCAGAACGATAGGGCGATTGGTCAATGTGTGCGGGGAGATGGGCACCAGAAGAATCGCTTCCAGGGCCGGGTGGATGATCGGTCCTCCGGCAGCCAGGGCATAACCCGTGGAACCCGTGGGGGTGGAGACGATCAAGCCATCGGCGCGGCTCGTACAGACGAACTGGTCATCCACCTCCACCGCAAATTCGATCATGCGGGCAATCTCCCCCTTGTGAATCACCACATCATTCAGGGTGAAGGCGGAAAAAACCTGCTCGCCGGCCCGCACGACCGTGGTTTCAAGGAGCATGCGCTCTTCAATGCTGTGGTGACCTGCCAGGACGTTCTCCAGGGTTTCGGCCATCTCGGCGTGGGGAATTTCGGTGAGAAAGCCCAACCGCCCCATGTTGATGCCCAACAGGGGCACATCGGCACCACCCATATGCCGCGATGCTGCGATAAAAGTTCCGTCCCCGCCCAGAACCACCATAAGATCCTGATTTTCGTGCAGGTGACTTTGTTTCTGGCGCTTTGCCCAGGTTTTGGGAATATCGATGGCCACGGCGGCATCTTCCGTGACAGTCACCTGGTATCCTCGGTCGAACAACCAACCGGCAAGCCATTTGGTCGATTCCAGGGCGCGCTGATCGGAACGTTTGGTGACAAGGGCAATATGAACGATCGGGGCGGAGGCTGAATGGGGCAGGGAGGTCATGGGGCGGCGAGCCTTCCAGTAAGGTCAATGATGAATTGATGAGCCACGCGGCCACTGCGCGCACCACGGGTTTGCGCCCATGCCAGGGCCTCGGCGCATAACTGCTCCTGTGGTATGGCCAGGGCCAGATGGCGGGCGCTGTTTTCCACAATTCGCAGATAGGTCTCCTGGTCAAAGGGGTGAAACCCAAGCCAGAGCCCAAACCGATCAGAGAGGCTGATCTGTTCTTCGGCGCTCTCCATGGGGTGATACTCTTCGCTTTCCGCAGCTGCGTCGCGTGCCATGAGGTGCCGCCGGTTGGAGGTGGCGTACAATAAAATATTGCCGGGCCGCCCGGCCACACCCCCCTCCAGAATCGATTTCAGGGCCTTGTAGGAACCATCCCGACGATCAAAAGAGAGGTCGTCGCAAAAAAGCAGAAAGGGCATGGTCAATATTTGCAAATGCTGGACAATCTCCGGCAGGGCAGACAGATCATCCTTGTGAACTTCCACAAGCTTGAGACGGGGAAAAAAGGGGGCGGCTACCGCTTTGACCAGCGAGGATTTGCCCGTGCCACGGCTACCCCACAACAGGGCATTGTTGGCGGGCAGGCCAGCGGCAAATTGGCGGGTATTGCGGAGAAGAATCTCCTTGGCCCGGTCGATGCCCAGCAAGGCGTCCAAAGGGAGGGGGTGAAAGGTCTCGACCGGAACCAACCCGCCACCACCCCAGGAGTTGGGGCGCCAACGAAAGACATGCCATCGCTGTAACATGGCGGGAGACGGTGGTGTGATGCTTCTTTCCCAATGCTCCAAAAGACGTTGCAGGCGTCCCAAAAGCGTTCGCGCACGACGCGGCGTCAACAGGGATTGGAGAAGGGAGGAACCTCCCCCTTCCATGAACATCAGGCGGATATCTCCTCTTCGATGGTGCGAATCAGGCGCACACCCATGGCGTCGCTCAGTGTCGTGACGGACACCCGGTTGCGGTGCGCCACACGGCAAGCTCCAACCTGGCTGCGCCAGCTACCCCCACGGCGTACCCGGCCATCGCCAAATGGGGCGCCATGGGGATTTTTTTTTGGGCTGCGGGCATAAAAATCTTCGCTGTACCAGTCGGCTGTCCACTCCCAAACGTTGCCGATCATGTCATACAGGCCCCAGGCATTGGGCAGCTTTTTGCCGACCGGCTGGGTGCCGCCACGGGAGTTTTTGGCAAACCAGCTGTACTGATCCAGCAGGTTCGGGTCATCGCCGAAGGGAAAAATGGCATCGGATCCAGCGCGGGCAGCGTACTCCCACTCCGCTTCGGTGGGAATGCGGACATGAACCCCGCCCTGACATAACCTGGAGAAACTTCGCACCAGTTCCTGAATGTCGTCCCATAGGATTCTTTCCACCGGACAATCCTTTTTTTCCGGTACATACAGACTTTTCGGGTCACCCATGATCTGTTTCCACTCTCCCCAGGTGACCGGATGCTGGCCCATCCAAAATCCATCCAGCTCGACCAGGTGTTGGGGGACTTCATCGGAGCGGCGACCGGGCGCACCCTTGGCGCTTCCCATCAGGAAAGATCCGCCCGGAATCCAGACAAACTTCATGCCTGTTACCTGCTCTTTCCAGAGATCACCTGGTTTGCGCTCTTCGATGGGTTTGGGGGGCAGATTGTTGGCTGGGGAGACGGAAGGGGATGGGGGCGCAGGGGCCAAACCGGCAGAGACCTTGGCAACCGGCGCCGAATGGGCCGCAGCAGGCTTGGTTGCAGCCCGATTATTGAGCGATGTCGCGGGGGAAAGACGCTTGGTGTCCGTTCTCTTGGTGTTGGTGCCAAAATCGTTCATGGAAGCGATAAAGCTGCGCCATGAGTTTTTCTTGATGTTGGATCCGAAGATGGTCCTGGGTGAGTCCCCTGTTGGGGGCGGCGATTTTCCGGCAGGTGCGGAAACGGTCGAGGGAGAGGAAACGCCGGCCTTGGCAACCGGTGCTGGAGTGGCCCGAACGGAATCTTTGGTGGCGCTGAAACAACCCAACAAAAGCGGACGCCAATCCGCGATGGATTGTGGACGTTCGGTCTCAATGACCATGAGCGCTTTGTCAATGGCGGCAAGGAATGCAGGGTGGTATTGGCCCTCTCCTGCTTCCGAGGCGGATTTCATGGGGTCGGGTTCGTTGCGCAGCCGTGCGTTGATGCGAATGGCAGCATCGGGCGGTTTGGCGCCGGTGATGGCCCGGTACAACACACCACCCATGGCGTAGATGTCAGACCATGGCCCTTGGCGATTGCCGGTGGAGTCGTATTGCTCAAAGGGTGAGTAGCCCATGCTCAACAGGCTGGTCATCTGTTCGCCGCCATGGCCGGCAATGGCTTGTCGGGCGGAGCCGAAATCCAGAATGACCGGAGAGCCATTGGCGCGAACCAGAATGTTGGCTGGTTTGATATCGCGATGGATGAAATCCTTGTTATGGAGCACTTCCAGACCATCCAGGAGCGGGGAAATCAGACGGACGATCTCACCTTCGGACAGAACCTTTTTGGCCTTCAGGACAGCGTCCAGACTCTCCCCCTCCTCGTACTCCATCACCATGTAGGCGGTGTTGCTGTCGCGGAAGAAACTCATCACCCGGACAATGTTCGGGTGTTTGAAGCGGGCCAGAATCTGGGCTTCCTTCAGAAAGCGATCCAAACCCCACTCGAAGGTTTTGGTGTCCGTAGGGGAGTTCGGCAGGACATTGCGCCCCTTTTCGCGAACGGCGAAACCTTTGGGGAGATACTCTTTGATGGCCACCTTCTGATCCAGGTTGGTATCCTTGGCCAGGTAGGTGATGCCGAAGCCACCTTTCCCGAGAACCTTGACGATCTCGTACCACAACAGCGTGGAACCGGGGGGGAGGGAATCGACGAATTTTGTTGAACTCATCATGTAGACCGACAGCTGCCTCCGTGATCAACCGTCTCGGGGACATCCCTTTCCCTGAATCGGCCAAAACCGCCTTGCCTCCCCACCCGCTTCCGTACCATTGTGGAGAATGATCGAAAAAGATCAAGGGTGATACGGATCCGTCGAAAGCCGCATCCGCAAAGCGCCGGCCTGATCTTCGAGCGCCTCTTGGGGAATGGCGCGCTCTTCGCTGTCCAACGAGTCCATCTTGGCGAACTCGAAATGGGCGCCCTCCCACTCTTTTTTTCCCTTGACGAGGAGGGGCTGATCCAGATCCAGCTCGGGCTCAACCCGGACTTCGCCCAGGAGACCCTGAGGGTTTGCGTCTGTATCTTCGACGTACTCGACCCCTTCTTCCTGGTCAGGTTCGGATGTCGAAAAGGTGACGGCGCCGCGTATCCAGTCGGAGAGGGTCCAGACGATTTGTTGTACAATGTCCGCCAGAAAAAAGAAACCCTGTTGGATCACATCCGTTACAAACCAGGCGATCTGTTTGGTGGCCTCCATCAGATGCCAGACCCCCTTTTTCAGCAGGGTCATCAGCTCGGAGAGGAGATACAGCCCCCATTCCGTGAGAAAATGCAGCCACTCCAGAAAAATGCCGACACCCTGTCGCAGCAGCAACGCTGCGCTGACCAGGGCAAAAGTGGTCCATTGCCAGGAAAAACGCAGGAAGTGAAAGGTCCACTCCAACGTGCGCCGTGTGGCAAAAAAACTCCATTGCAGAGTGCATCCGGTAGCGAAAATCAACCACTGGATAGTGCGAAAGAGGGTGATGAAACTCCACTGGATGGAGCGGGCGACCATGAAAAACAGGGTCGCCAGGATGCCGCCCGACGCCGACATGACAGTTGTGGCGCCACGCAGTGAAGTGCCCCCGACGCGGCGGATGGTCGCGGAAACCGGTGCGGACATGGACCTGGACGGGCCTCGCTCCGGAGCCCGGCGCAAACTGGGAAGCTTGGGCAGTCGAATGAAAATCCTCTCCGAGGTGGATTTCATGACAGGCCGTGAGCGGTTGCGTTTTTCCACACGTTGATTGGACAACAAAGAAGGTTTGGCGGGCACCCGGCTCCTTTTGTTACCCAATGTTCTCTTCGCGGTGATCATTTGGTTCCCTCTCTCGTGGCAGTGATCCCGACACCCTGACAGGATGCCCAGACCGACTGGGGCGTATCCTTATCCCCCGCAGCGACCAACGCAATTTCCAAGCCAAATAGACAAAAATCGTACCCGACACACCAGATTCCCCTCGCGACCATGGCCGGGGATGATACAAGATCCCTCGTTGTCGCGCCATCCCAATTGGTGAAATATTCCCCCTTGATTTTCTGCTCCAGGGGAATGAAGAAACGGTTGACCTGGACCCGGGTGAAGCACCAGAATCCCCGCGATGGAGGCTTTTTTGTCGACTCATCCCCTTGACCTGGTTGCAGGGATCTCTTTCCGTCAGGCGCCAGGAGAGGAGGGGTTCAGGGGGGCGTGGGGTCCGCAACAGCGGCCTGCGGCGCACTCCTTTTCCGGAAACTGGGTTCTTTGTTCCCGGTGTGCGCACCGGATCACCCGGTTTGACATGGGGTCGCGGGAGCAAGGGCGCCATGAACACGTTTTTTTCAACCCCCAGGGGATGCTCTTCCTGATCCGCTGTTATGTGGCGGCCCCGGGGTGTTTGGTCATGGGTCATCCGACCAGGGAGTTTTCCTGGTTCAAGGCCTGCGCGTGGCAGTACGCCTTGTGTGGTGGTTGCCATCACCATCTGGGGTGGCATTACATGAATGGCTCCGATGTTGCATTTTTTGGCCTGATCGTCAACAGGTTGACGTATCCACCCTCCAATCCACCCTGAAATTTGCCCCGGTCAAGGATCATACACGCCATGATGCCATCAGCCCCCCACAGCCCCAGTCATCCACGTTTGGGACACCTGACCCCCCACGAAGCCCATGCCATGGTGCAAAATAAAGATGTTGTCTTCGTGGATATTCGTTCGGAGATCGAACACTTTTTCGTTGGTAATCCCCCTGGAATCATCAACATTCCCTGGCAAGACGCCCCGGATTTTGAACTCAATCCCAACTTTGTCGCCGAGGTTGGCCAGGTGGCCCGCAAAGATCAGACCCTGGTTCTCATCTGCCGCTCGGGGCATCGCTCCATCGATGCGGGCAACACCCTGCTCGAAAATGGTTTCACCTCGGTCTACAACGTTCTGGAGGGGTTTGAAGGGGACCGGGACGAACATCACCATCGCTCCAGCGTCAACGGTTGGCGGTTTCGGGGCCTGCCCTGGGTGCAGTGCTGATGCGCGATCATCCTGTCACAGGTTTCCTCTACGCCCAACGGGGTATCAGGATTTTGACCAAACCGGGTTTGCGACGTTTTGTGGCGGTGCCGCTGCTGGTCAATTGTGTGGTTTTTGGCCTGGGAACATGGTACATCTATCAGACGTATCGCAGCACCATCGGCTGGCTGCTGGACTGGATCCCTTCCTGGCTCCATTGGCTGGAGTGGGTCATCGCCCCCATGTTTGTGGTGTCGCTGGTGCTGGTTCTCTTTTTTGCCTTCACTCTGGTGGCCAATCTCCTGGGGGCTCCCTTCAACGGTCTCTTGGCGGATCGTGTGGAACAACTGCTCTCCGAACAGGCAACAACAGTTCCGCAACATGGGGATGTGAAACGGATTTTGAAGGAGATGCTGCCGGCCATCCTGGATGAGTTGGGCAAGGTGCTGCATGTGGTCAAATGGATGATCCCCATCTTTTTCATCACCGCCATTCCCGGGATCAACCTGTTGGCACCCCTCATCTGGACCCTGTTTACCGCCTGGTTTTTGGCTGTGGGTTACCTTGACTTTCCCATGTCGAACAATCGGCTGAAGGGAAGGGAAATCCGGGAGAGGATCCGGGAAAAACGTTTGACAGTCATGGGTTTTGGCGTGGGGGTTCTGTTCATGAGCAGCATTCCCGTGTTGAACCTCCTCGCCATGCCGGCTGCGGTGGCCGGGGCGACGGCGCTGTGGGTGGAGCATTTCAAGGAGGCCTGAGTGGAGTCGCCCCTGGGAGATTGCCCCAGGAGCTTGCTCGCCCGGGTCGGTTTGTCTGGACGTGTTTCGAGCCTGAATAACTGGAAAACGATATGGTGACTCTGATCAATCCACCCGGAATCAAATCCCTTTCCAGTATTCAAATGCAGACCCCAAATCTCCCCGTGGGGCTGGCCTATATTGCCGGAATTCTCAGGGAGAACAATGTTCCTTGCACGGTCATCGATGCGGTGGGGCTGGCGCTGGACAGCATCTCTCCATATCCGGATCGCAGCGATTTTCTTATCCAGGGATTGACCGAGGAGGAGATTGTCCGGCGGATCCCTATCGCGACGGACATTGTCGGTTTTGGATGCATGTTCAGTACCTTATGGCCTGTCACACGCAGGCTTGTCGCCCGTGTCAGGCGGGCGTTTCCCCATGCCCTTCTGGTGTTGGGTGGAGAGCACGGCACCGCAGTGCCGGAGCACTCTCTGACGCACTCCGCGCTGGATGTCGTCGTTCTCGGCGAAGGCGAAAGAACGTTTCTGGCGTTGCTCAGGGCGCGTCGTCTGGGAACTCCCTTTCACGATACCAAGGGTATTGCCTTCAAAGAGGGTGACCGGATCGTGTACACCGGTTTGTCTGAACGTCTGATCGAAATCGATGCCATCCCCTGGCCGGATTGGGAGTCCTTCCCGGTTGAGGCGTATATCGGGAAGAGTCAAAGCAGCGGCATGAACCTGGGGCGATTCATGCCGATCTTGGCCACCAGAGGTTGTCCTTATCGCTGTACATTCTGTTCCAGTCCAACCATGTGGACCACGCGCTACCTCACCCGGGATCCCGTGCGGGTCGTGGACGAAATGGTTCATTACCAGAAAAGATATGGCGCGGCCAATTTTGACTTCCAGGATTTGACAGCGATCGTCAAGCGTAGCTGGGTGATTGCCTTCTGCCAGGAGATCATCCGTCGCAGACTTGAGATCACCTGGCAGCTTCCCATAGGCACACGCTCCGAGATCTTTGATGCGGAGGTCGTTGAGCTGATCTACCGCTCCGGGTGCCGATCCCTGAGTTTTGCACCGGAGAGCGGGGCGGAAGAGATTCGGCGATCTGTTGGCAAAAAGCTTGATCTGGATCGATTTCTCAAGGCGGTCGACATTGTCGTGGCGCGGGGAATCGCCTTGTCCTGCTTTATTGTCATCGGGTTTCCCAACGACAACAAGGAAACCCTGCGGGCCTCCCTGCGTCTGATACGCAAGCTTGCCATCATGGGGGTCCACGACGTTGCCGTTACCAAATTCGTTCCCTACCCCGGTTCGGCATTGTTTCTTGAACTCCAGCAATCAGGCGTTCTCAAACTTGACGACGAATTTTTTGTATCCCCCATGGATTTTTATACCAAAAAGGGGGCATCCTTCTGTCGGGAAGTCCCGCAAAGAGATTTGTATGCATGGATGATTTGGATGTTCCTTAATTTCTACATCATCTCCTTCACACGCCGTCCATGGCGGGTCATATCCATTTTGTGGGAGGCGGTCACCACTGGCCGGGAAAGAGCCCGTTTTGCCAAATGGTTTGTCGACATGTTTTTGCGCAGGCGCGGATGGCGGCGGCAATTGCGCAAGGCTTCCTGAATTGTACCCATTCACCATCCGCTAACGCATCGGGAGCCAGGAAGCCGGCTTCCTGGCAGGGCCTAAGACAACGTCCCGGAAGCAAACCCTCCCCAGACCCCTGACTTAAAAGAGTTCGATATCATCCCCACCGTCGTCAGTCGTGGTGGCCTGACCGTCGAGTTCCGATTCGTGAATTTTTCTCTCTGAATTCATGGTGTAAAGCTTGGAGAGATCTGCAAATTCACCGGAGAGGTCGTGCAGATCTCCGTCCAGGTATTTTGTCTGATCGCCTGCCACATCCCGCATCAGCTTGCGCAGGCCGGCCAGGACGTTTGTTATGATGTCATTGATTTCACGATGGAAATCCATCTCGGCCATCAGCAGTGTGACCTGGGTGGAGGTGGCGCGTGCATCGACCAGGGATTCGTGAAACAGGCGGATCAGGTCGTTGTTGGAGGTGTCCATCTGTTGTGTGGTCAGAGGGATCCGCCGCAACAGGGTGTTGGTGCGCATGAGCCTGGGCGTGGTGTTTTCGGAGTAACTGAGGCTGATCTTTTGGATCCGGTCCACGGCCTTGTTCAACTCTTCGCTGAGGAGAGGGTTCTCCTCGATGATGGATTTGACCAGGGAGCGGATGCTGGCGACCAGGGAGTCCAGCCGGTTGTTGCCGCCTGTTTTCATGGAAGCAGAAATGCTTTCGAGGCGCTGTGAAGTCATGATCAGCATGTCCATGGCTCGTCTGGCCTGGAAGACGCCACTGTCAGCCTTGGAAAGGGTTTTGAGAACCTCATTGGAGAGGGTGTCGTCAAAGATTCCCAAGCGCTGCGAACCGGCCATCAGATAGGTGATATCGGTGGCGTGCTGGTGAAATCGCCGCGTGATGGAGCGGGCCTGGGCAAGTTGAGTCACCTGCTCTTCGGCGATGGTGCCGATGCTGGCCAGGTGCTCCTGCATGGTCTTGATGGCCCCGACCAGATCGTTGCAGGTGTCCTCCAATTGCCGGATGGTGATGCGGATGGCGATCAGGGACCACTGCACGGCTTTCTCGTTGGTTGCGGGGTCGTCTGCCGTGGCGGCAAGTTGCAGCTTTTCCTTGGCCTGACGCAACCCCTCCAAGGCGTGATGAACCCTCTGCGAAGCGATGTCGTCGAACTGCATGGCCTGAACCATTTCAAAGACCACGCTGCCGACCTGGTCAGACCGTTTTTCCATGCCGGTACAAATGCCCTGGACCTTGGCAACCTCCTTGAACATGCTCTGAATGGTCTCTTCGGCGCTTTTCTGGAGACCATCCAGGGAACTTTTGGAGATTTCCATATCGGTTCCCAAACGTTTCATCAGGTGTTCGAGAACGTCACGGGTTTCCTGGCTGGATGAGACAATTTCATTGATCAAAGGGCTGGTCTGTTCCATCAGGTTGTCGATCATGGAGCCCAGGGTATGGCGTTCCATGCGTTCGCTGTTCTGGGATTTGATCTGGTCGACCACACGGGGGAGAAAGGCCCTCTGCTCGATCTGCAAACCCCAGTCGGTGATCTTTTCCAGACGCTTGACCAGGGGGGATTTTTGGACGATCAGTTTGTCGAGGACAACGAAGAGTTTCTCCACCTCATCGTGGATCTGCTCCATGTCCTTGCGCAGCGGGTGCAACCCCATGTCGCCGCTGGAGTCGATGCGCTCTTTGATCAAGACGGCACGGCTGGCGCTGGCGGCAAAACTGCCGGAAAAATGACCCATATGATCAGCGATATTGGAAAAGCCGCCCTTGCTGGTCTCCGGGACTTTCTCCAGTATGGACATCAAACGATCCATCTTGGTGGCTATGCTCGTTCCCCCTGCTGAATCTTCCACTTGGATCCCCCTTCATCGATTGTTTTTTTCCAAGCCGTTGCTGCTGCAATCCGGCCTTCCCAGAACGACAAACCGCATGTTAGAGTACCATGTATGTCGGGCTGGTGGGTAGTTCGGAATGTCCGGCAGGCGATTTTCCGGTGGGACAAGGGTTTTTGGATGGATTCCGCCGGTGTCCCGGGCAAGGGAAAGCCTACGGGATTGGAGAAACGATCAGGGAGGAGGTTGGGGACCATGACAGGGGATATCGGCGGCGTATCCAGCGAGCATCTTCAGCAGACTGTCGAAAAGTTGGAGCGCCTGGAAGAAGAGAAGGGGGCTATCGCCGAACAGATTCGCGAGGCCTATGCTGAAGCCAAGGGTGTCGGTTTTGATACCAAGGTGCTGCGGATGATCATCCGCATGCGCAAAATGGATCAGCGCGAGATTGACGAGCAGGAGGCCTTGCTCGACCTCTACAAGCAAGCCCTGGGCATGCGCTGATTTTCGCTTGCGGGTTAAACTGACTATGATGATTGGATGCGGATCTGCCTGACACCTCTTCACCGTCACACCTGGTTTTTTTTGTCAGCGTTCCCTCGGGTTTGGAATCCCTGTTGGCGGGGGAGCTGCGCCAATTAGGACTCGCCCGTCTGCGACCGGGCCAAAGCGGCGTCTCCTTTTCAGGAACCCTGGAGGATGCGCTGCGGGTCGTTCTCTGGTCGCGGGTGGGCAGCCGGGTTACCCTTCCCCTGCAAAAGGTGCCGGCTGCCACTCCAGAAGCCTTGTACGCCGGTGTGCATGCCATCCCCTGGGAAGAGCACATCCCGCCACAAGGAACGTTGGATATTGAGTTCAAAGGGGTCAACGACACCATCCGACACACCCGTTTCGGTGCGCAAAAGGTCAAGGATGCGGTGGTGGACCGGTTGCGGGAGAAGCGGGGAAGCCGTCCAACGGTCACCCATGCCCACCCGGATGTCCACATCCATGTTCGGTTGCGGGAGGAGAGCGCCCAGGTCGCCCTGGATCTTGCCGGGGGTTCACTGCACCGGCGCGGCTATCGCGTGGACTCGACGGTGGCCCCGTTGCGGGAGAATCTTGCCGCAGCCATCCTGATGCTCTGCAATTGGCCCGAGCTGGCCCAACAGGGGGCGGGCTTGTTCGACCCCTTGTGTGGCTCCGGGACGTTTCTCATCGAGGGGGCCTGGATGGCCGGGGATGTGGCTCCCGGTCTTCTGCGGCCCGCTTCTGGTGGGCGAGGGTGGCTCGGCTGGGATGCACCACTCTGGCGCCGTCTGCTCTCGGAGGCCGAGGCGCGGCGGGAAGTGGGCATGCAGCGGTTGCCCCCCTTGTTGGGTGGCGACCTCTCCGCCACGGCCCTGCAGGCTACGCGGCGCAATGCCATGCAGGCTGGCGTGGTCGAGTCGATCCTTTTGCAGCAAAAGTCCGTTGCGCAACTGCGCCCTGGCTTCGGCTCCGGTTTGTTGGTGACCAACCCGCCCTACGGGCAACGACTGGGGCACGGCGGGGAGTGGACCACCCTCTACCGGGATCTGGGACATCTGTTGCAATCCGGTTGCCGCAACTGGCCAGCCGGAGTGTTGGCCATGGATAACCTTCTGCCCCAAGCGCTTGGCCTGAAACCAGAACGGTCGCATCCGCTGCGCAATGGCCCGCTCCATTGCAACCTCCTGATTTTTTCCCCATCCCGGTCGGCGCCCAAGGAGGCTCCCACCCCTGATCCGGCAGCGACACCAGACAGCCCCATCTCTCCCGGGCAGGAGATGTTTGCCAACCGGTTGCGCAAAAACATGCGCGAAATGGGAAAATGGGCGCGCCGGGAGGGGGTCCACTGCTACCGGGTCTATGATGCGGATATGCCCGAATACGCCTTGGCCATCGACCTCTATGATGGCTATGTCCACGCCCAGGAGTATCATGCCCCGGTTTCCGTCGAACCGGAGAAAGCCCGAATGCGGTTGCAGGAAGCGTTGGCAGCCTTGCCCGGCGTTTTTGGTCTCCAGCCGGAAAAAATTTTTTTCAAGGTTCGGCGGCGGCAAAAAGGGGACGAACAGTACCAAAAATTGGAGAGCAAGGGGATCCGTTTTCCGGTGCGGGAGGGTCCATTCCGCTTTCTGGTCAATTTGAGCGATTACCTGGATGTTGGTCTCTTCCTGGACCACCGGCGTATCCGGGCCATGCTGGGGGAGATGGCTTCGGGACGCAGGTTTCTGAATCTGTTCGGCTATACAGGAACGGCAACGGTGTACGCAGCAGCCGGAGGCGCTGTTTCCACCACGACTGTAGACATGTCGGCCACCTATCTCCATTGGGCCCGGGCCAACCTGGATCTGAACGGCCTGATGTCGGCCCGACACCAGTTTGTCGAAGGGGATTGCCTGGCGTGGATCGATCAACACCCGAGACGTTACGACCTGATCTTTCTGGATCCCCCAACCTTTTCCAACTCGAAACGGATGTCTGGCGTGTTTGATGTCCAGCGGGATCACGTGGATCTGGTGATCCGGACCGCCCGTTTGCTCGCTGCGGGGGGTGTGATGATTTTCTCAAACAATTTCAAGAAATTTCGTCCACAATGGACCGATCTTCCCCCTTATCTTGAGGTGGTGGATCTGACGACTAAAACCATTCCGGAAGATTTTCGCCGGCATGCAAACGTTCACCATTGTTGGCGCATGCAGATGCGGGCTTGACGGCGCGGGTGTTTTGCCGATCCCATGGAAATGATTGCGCTTTTCCCGGAAGAAGCGGGCCTGACGGCGCGGGTGTTTTGCCGCTTCCCTAGAAATGATTGCGCTTTTCCCGGAGGTGGGCAAAGAGAGCGACCGGAGTCAGGTGGCCCTTGTCGACTTTGGCGGCAAATCGGGGATCGTCACAGCGCAGGAAGGGATTGAACTGTTTCTCCCAGTGCAGGTCAACCGGCAGGGTTGGGGCGCCATCGTCCGTCTGACGGCAGACGGTCTCGAATTGCTGTTGCAGATCCGGATTGTCCGGTTCCAGGGCCTGGGCAAAACGCAGGTTGCCGAGGGTATACTCGTGGGCGGGAAAGAGACGGGTGTGGTCCGGGAGTGAACGGATTTTCAGCAGGCTGTGCCACATGTGCGCAGGCGTTCCCTCGAAGAGACGGCCACAACCGTAACGGAACAGGGTGTCACCGACGAAGAGGGCATCGGCAACGTGATAGACGACGTGACCCGTTGTGTGACCAGGGGTGGTCATGACCCGAAGTTGCAGATGGCCAAGGGGAAGAGAGGGTTCATCGCCGACGGGAAGACTCAATGCTGGCAGCCGGGGTGCATCGGCGCGGGCCCCGATCACCACCGGGGCGTGCCGGGCGCAAAGCCCTTTGACGCCGCCGATATGATCGAGATGATGGTGCGTCAAGAGAATGTGGGAGAGACGCAGAGATCGCTCGGTCAAAAAACGGTTGACTGGTTCATCCTCGCCAGGATCAACGACGGCGACGCTGTCTGGTCCTGTGGGAAAAATCCAGATATGGTTATCCTTCAGAGCGGGCACAGCGTGAACCGGCAGGCTTATTGCGTTCATGGCTACTCTCAGGTCAACAAGCAACGGGTCTCCTTCATATCATGAACCTCGAAGCCATTCGATTGCAAAACTGGTATGCCACGGCCCAGGGTCGTACAGTGGCCCGTGTGATCGGAGGGGGGGTGGAGCGATGGATGCGCCCCCATGCCACGGGGAACACGTTCGGCTTTGGCTTCGTTCAGCCCTACATGGAGTTCATCATTTCCGGTCGGGGGGGTTCCTTCGGGGCGTCGCCGGCGGAGATGGGCGTTGTTCCCTGGCCGAACGGGTCGCCCAATCGCATGGCCCTGGTACGCCCCAATGCCTTGCCCTACCCGGATGGTCACTTTGACCGGGTGTTTATGGTACACATCCTGGAAGGGGCGGATTCGCCGCGTGAGACGCTGCGCGAAGTCTGGCGGGTGATGAAGCCGGGTGGACGCCTCTTCATTGTGGCGCCGAATCGGGGCGGGTTTTGGGCGCGGCGGGATACCACCCCCTTCGGATGGGGGCGCCCCTTTTCGCCGCGGCAGATCCAGGAGTTGCTGGAAGCCTCTTTTTTTGTGCTGCGCCAAGCCAGGTTTGCCCTGTTCGTGCCCCCTTTTCCGGGGCGGCGGATTTTGCGCTCGGCAGCAACCTGGGAAAAGGTTGGGGAACGATGGTTTGCCCGGTTTGGCGGGGTCATTCTGAGCGATGCGGAAAAGGTGGTCCACGCCGTCACCCCTTTGTTGGAAAAACCCTTTTGTCTGCGCCAGCCGAGAAGGGTCGTCCTGCCTTTGGCTGGCAATCGGGACGCCGTCAATTCAAGGAGAATCGAGCATGACTGATGCTTTCATGATCAACCGGTTCATGGATGAACTTTTGGTGGAACACGGGCTCTCGGCCAACACCCTGGAGGCCTATCGCCAGGATTTGGAGGGTTTATCCGCATTTTTAGCCCTCCGTGGCGGTGATCTGTTGCGGGCCGATCGCGAGACGCTTCTCTGCTATCTCAGCGCATTGACTGCCCGGGATATGGCGGCCAGTTCCGTGGCCCGCAAGCAGTCGGCGTTTCGGCGCTTTTATCGGCATCTGGTTTTGCGCGACGAGCGGGAGGATGATCCCACCCATCTGTTGGACTCCCCCCATCTGCAACGCCATTTGCCGCAAATCCTGAATGAAGAGGAGGTCGAATCCCTGCTGAACGCCCCGGATCGCAGCACCGAGTTGGGTCTGCGGGATGCGGCCATGCTGGAACTGCTCTATGCCACGGGTCTGCGCGTATCCGAGTTGATCTTTCTGGAAACGGACAGCATCGAACCGGGTTTCGGTTTTGTGCGGGTGGTGGGGAAGGGAGACAAGGAACGCCTGGTGCCGGTCGGAGAGGCGGCCCTGGATATTGTGGAAAAGTATCGGCGCTCGGCGCGCCTGCTCCTGTTGGCGGGAAGCCCGACCCGCGCCCTGTTCGTGACAGCCCGGGGCGGTCCCATGACCCGGCAAAATTTTTGGTATGTCATCCGCCGTCATGCCGTCATGGCAGGCATCACCAAACCTTTGTCACCTCATCTGCTGCGCCACTCGTTTGCCTCACATCTGCTCAACCATGGCGCCGACCTGCGGGCCGTGCAGATGATGCTTGGCCATGCCGATATCTCGACCACGGAAATCTATACCCACCTGGCCCAGGATCGCCTGAAACAGATTCATCGGCAACTGCATCCAAGGGCCTGATCGCACGTGAAATTCATCGACCCAAGAATCGACTTTGCCTTCAAGAGGATCTTCGGCAGCGAAGATGCGAAGGATATTTTGATCAGTTTTCTTGAGAGCCTCCTGGAACTTGAGGGTGAACGCCGCATTGTTGAACTGACGATCCTGGACCCCTTTTTGGCGCCGAAGGTCCGTGAACTGAAATACTCGGTACTGGATGTCAAATGCCGGGATCATCGTGGCGTTTCCTATATTGTGGAGATGCAGATTCAGAAGACGGCTGCTTTCCTGAAACGGATCCAGTACAACGCCGCCAAGGCCTACGTTCACCAGATTGAAAAAGGCGAAGATTATCCCAAGCTCAACCAGGTGATTGCCATCACCATCACCGATTTTCCCCTGTTCGATGGTTTCGACCACTGCGTCTCGCGTCATGAGACCCGAGAGGCGGTCACCGGGCAGACTTTTCTTCAGGAAATCCTTCACTGTTTTATCGAGTTGCCAAAATTCAACAAATCCATCGGGGAACTGACCGACGTATTGGACCAGTGGATCTGGTTCATCAGGTTTGCCGGTTCCGTGGAGGCAATTCCGGATCGGATACGAGTTGAGCCAATCCGCCACGCCTTTGCAAGGGCCACCGTGGCCAATATGACAGCAGAGGAGTATGAACTTTACGACAAAGCCGGCATTGCCATCGCGGATGCCCAGGGAGCGGTTCAGTTGGCACGCCAGGAAGGGCGTCAGGAAGGGCGTCAGGAAGGGCTTCGCGAAGGTGAAAGACGCACTCTGTATCGACTGCTTGAGAAGCGGTTTGGCTCGGTTCCGGAGTGGGTGCATGCCAGACTTGCCCAGGCTGATCTTGCAGCCCTGGGGAGGTGGACAGAGAACGTCCTGGAGGCCAAGGTGATTGACGAAGTTTTTTTGTAGGTTACATTGGTTTGACAGGGTCAATGGTACCAATTTTTTTTTGCTTTCTGTTTCCTTTTCAGCCTGGATTCAGCTTGTCTCTCCAGACTCCTCTCCAACGTAAACTTTATTGGAGAAGGAAAATGCGCGAAAAAGAACAAACCGTTTCCGTGTGGGATCCTCTTGTACGTATCTGCCATTGGGGTATGGTGTTTGGTGTGAGTTTGGCTTTTCTTGCGGAGGACGATTTCATGTTCCTCCATGTGCTGGCTGGGCATTTGATACTTGGACTGGTGGTTTTCCGTCTTGTCTGGGGGGTTGTTGGCCCACGGCATGCCCGATTTTACACATTCGTCCGTGGACCAAGGCGGATCCTGTCCTGCGTGCGATCCATTCTGAAGGGTAAGCCGGAGCACTATGTTGGCCATAATCCGGCAGGCGGAGGTATGGTGGTTGCGATTCTTCTGGTTCTCCTGTTGACGGTTTTCCTGGGAATGGCTGCCTACGACACCAAGGAATTTCATGGCATCCTGTGGCCCATGACTGCCGGGTTGGGCATGGGTGTGGTCAAACTTCTTGGATTCCTGCATGAACTCTTCGCCAATTTGTTGCTGATTCTGGTGGTCCTGCATGTGACGGGGGTGTTGGTGGCGACGTTGCAGCATCGTGAAAACCTGGTCAAAAGCATGTTCACTGGCCGTAAACGCGCTCCTCTTACCCTGGGCATTGTAATCCTTGGCATGACTCTGATCTCGCGAAGTATGCCACTCTGACGCCATCAAGGGTTCCTACAACGAACATGCGGTGAGCATTCCGGGCCATGGCCGCTGGGAAGATTGACCTGCGATCGATGTTTTTCAGGGGATGGAGGCTTCCTTTCCTTTTGCCGGTGCTCTGCATGTTGCATCCTGTCATCGGTCAGACCGACGACGATCACGAAGATGTCAGACGCCTGGTGCAAGCAGGGATCATCCTTCCCCTGGAAAAAATTTTAAAAGCCAGTCAAAACTTTCAACGGGGACGTCTGTTGGAGGTCAAGTTGAAGCGTCGTCACGGTGGGTATATCTACGAACTGGAGTTGGTGACCCAACAAGGTATTGTCTGGGAATTGGAGTTTGATGCAACCAACGGTGTCCTCCTTGAACAGGAAAAGGAGAAGTAACGTTTGCGTTTTTTACTGGTAGAAGATGATGGCACCCTCGCTGCCACCATCAAAAAAGATTTAAACCATGCCGGGTATGCCGTGGACATCGTACATGATGGTGTGGAAGCCGAATTCATGGGGGAGTCCGAACCCTATGATCTGGTGATTCTGGATCTGGGTTTGCCAGGCAGGCATGGTTTGGAGGTTTTAAAAAATTGGCGTCAGCATGGCCATATCATGCCGGTATTGATTCTGACCGCCTGGGACGCCTGGCACGAACGGGTGGATGGCTTCAAGGCCGGGGCAGACGATTATCTCGGTAAGCCATTTCACATTCAGGAGCTTGTTGCCCGTATCAACGCCCTTTTGCGTCGCAGCCATACGACCACCAAGGGAACGTTGACCTTGGCGGGTATCACCTTGAACGAAGAAACCCAGGAGGTCCATCTGCCATCGGGAGAAACGAAGTCTCTGACAGGAACCGAGTTTCGTCTGCTCCGTTATTTCATGTTTCATGCCGATGAAGTTCTCTCAAAAACCAGATTGACCGAACATATCTACGAATACGATGCCGACAAGGACAGTAATGTGATCGAGGTGTACGTCAAACGACTGCGCCGACTTGTTGGACAGGAACGCATTGAGACCCGCCGTGGTCAGGGCTATGTTTTTCGGGCGGCGCCATGAACCCTTCCTTGCAAAAGCGGCTGACTTGGCAGTTGGCCCTGCTGTTGGTCGTTGCCATGGCCATCCAGTGGGGTGTTGTCGAATGGGTTCTGGACCGGATCATTTACAATCATGTGACCTCCCGGCTTGCGCATGATGCCCATACCATTCTGGCCCAGACCCGTGTTCATCCTGGCCATGACACAGTGCTTGTCCAGGCAGACCCCATCTATCAGCAGCCATGGTCTGGACACTATTACGCCCTCAAGGTGGGAGGGATCCTTTTACGCTCCCGCTCTCTATGGGACAACACCTTGCCTCTCCCTGAAGTAGCTGTTGGCAGCGAGATTTTATCCAATCTGGTTGGTCCTCGTCAGCAACCGTTGCTGGTTCTGACCCGGAGCTTTGTCAAACTCGGTTCAGTCGTCACGATCAGTGTGGCCGAAGATATGACCAGCATTCACCAAGGGATTGCTCTTTTGCAATTTTGGCACGCCATGCTCTCTCTTTTGGCCATCGGTGTGCTGTTGATTCTGCAACGTTGGACGCTTCGGCGTGGTTTGCAGCCATTGAACCGTGCCTGCATGGAGATCCAACGTCTGGAACGCGGTGAGGTGGAGATGCTGCATACGGTTTCCGTTCCTGTGGAAATCCTTCCATTCATTCTTGAAATCAACCGTTTGGTTGCAACGCTTCTACGGAGGTTGCAACGCGCCCGGCATGCCACGAGCAATCTGGCGCATGCCATCAAGACCCCGTTGACCATCCTCCTGCAACTTGGAAGCAATCCATGCTTTGCGGTGCAAACCGATTTGCAGGAGACCCTCCGAAGACAGGTTGAAGCCATTCGCCAGTTGACGGATCGGGAATTGAAGCGGGTTCGCTCAGCTGGTTCTGGCACCCCCACACGCAACGTTGATATTCAGGAAGAGTTGGCAGCACTGGTTGCCGTCCTCAAACTGGCGCACCAATCCAAAGAGGTGATTGTCTCCTTGGAGGTTCCCACAGGTCTTGTGCTTCCCATGGACCGGGAGGATTTGCTGGAACTTGCTGGTAACCTGCTGGACAATGCCTGCAAATGGGCCAGGAGCAGGGTCGATTGTCGCGTCGCCAGCGATGCCGGAGTGTTCCACCTGACAGTCGAAGATGATGGTCCTGGCTGCCCGGATGACCAATTACAACACATTCCGGAACGCGGAGTCCGCACGGACACGACCAAACCAGGTTTTGGCATGGGTCTGGATATCGTTTGCGATATCGTCGAGGATTATGACGGGCAGCTGACCCTGGGAAAATCAAAACATCTCAGCGGATTTTCAGCCCAAGTCAAGTTACGATTGGCAACTCCATAGCGAATTTTCAGCCCAAGTCAAGTGACGATTGGCAACTCCATTCTGTATTCGTACCCATGGATGCGCCCGCGAATGAAAATGTGGTTGAGACAATCGAACCTGATTGCGGTGGAAACAAATGGATGTTATGGATAAACCATCGGGCGAGGGGATCTTGTCGTGCTGCGTCGTGACAAGTGGGTTCCCCCACGGGTGGGTGATCGTTGCGTAAGGGATGTGCATGGGCGAAAGTTGGCAGTCGGGTCGTCGTGTTTTTGGCGGTATCGTTTTGATTTTATTGTTTCTTTGCCCGACGCTCGCCAGGGCAGAGGAGGATCGTGCGCCGCTGGAGCAGTTGCAGGCCTTCCTTGACCGGTTGAAAAGCATCGATGCCGACTTCACCCAGGTGGTTTCCGACCCTGCCAATGGAAAAAAAACCGAATACAAGGGCCGGTTTACCGCGCTTCGACCCAACCTGTTCCGCTGGGATTACCAGACCCCCTATGTCCAGCTGATTGTCTCGGATGGCGAATGGATCTGGCACTATGAACCGGAGCTTCAACAGGCGACCCGGGTCTCGGTCAAACAGATGGAAAAAACCCCGGCTGGTTTTTTGATTGCCAGCAGGCGGGTCGAGGAGACCTTCGATTGGAAGGCCGTCACGGATCCGGAATGGAAGACGCCGACTGTCACCCTGCGTCCGCGCCAAGCTGACAGCAACTTCCAGGAGATCGCCGTCACCCTGGATCCAGACGGGGAGCATATCCGCAACATGGTCGTGGTTGACAACCTGGGCAACCGTTCCCGATTTACTTTTCATGATATGCGCGCCAGCCGGTCCCTGGATCGGCAAAGTTTTCGTTTCGCACCACCGACAGGCGTGGATGTGGTTACCGAGTAGAAGAAGAACGTTTGATGCCATCGGATGGGGTTGCCGGGTAGAGGAAGATCGTTTGATGCCATCGGATGGGGTCACTGGGTAGAGGGAGATCGTTTTATGCCATCGTTCGATATTGTCTCGAAGGTGGATTTGCAGGAAGTGGACAACGCCGTCAATCAGGCTGCCAAGGAGATTGGCAACCGGTTTGATTTCAAGGGGTCCAAGAGCAAGCTGGAACGGGAAGAGTCGGTGATCAAATTAATCTCGGAAGATGAGTATAAACTCGAACAGATCGTCGACATTCTGCGGGGCAAGCTCATTCGCCGCCAGGTAGATCCCCAATCCATGGATTTTGGCAAAATTGAGCCGGCTTCGGGTGGATTGGTCCGCCAGCATATCACGATTCGCCAGGGTATCGACAAGGATTTGGGCCGGGAGATCGTCAAGAGGGTCAAAGAGTCCAAAATCAAGGTTCAGGTGGCCATTCAGGGGGAGGAGGTCCGCGTTTCCGGGAAGAAACGAGATGACCTCCAGAGTGCCATTGCCCTCCTGCGCAAAGAAAATCTTGGCCAGCCACTCCAATTCGAGAATTTCCGGGATTGAAGAACATGTCGGGCAACAGTGACCGGAAGATCGGCGTGATTTCCTTGGGTTGTGCCAAGAACCAAGTGGACAGCGAGTTCATGTTGGGGCAGTTTCGCAATCAGGGCTACCAACTGACCAATGACCCCGAGCAGGCTGATATTCTGGTCGTCAATACCTGTGCGTTTGTGGCTGAGGCCGAGGCTGAGTCCCGTGATGCGATCCGGGAGATGCTGGCGGTGAAAATGGCACACCCCGGAAAACGGGTCGTGGTGACCGGATGCCTTTCCCAACGCTATGGCGAACGGTTGGCCCAGGATTTTTCGGGCCTGGATGTCATTTTGGGTTCGGGTCAATATCAGCGGCTCATTCCGCTGGTCAATTCAAAAAATCCCAATCCGGAGGTGCCTTTGGTAGGGCTGGGCCCTCCGACGTTTTTGCCCAAGGGGAGTTCCGACCGGGTACTGACCACGCCTGGCCACACGGCCTATGTCAAGATAGCCGAGGGGTGCAACAATCCGTGTACCTTTTGCATCATACCCAAGTTGCGCGGTCCGTTTCGTTCCCGCATGCCCCGGGATATCGAGCTGGAGGTGCGGCGCCTGGCCAAGCAGGGGGTCAAGGAGATCAATCTCGTCTCCCAGGATACGACGCTCTATGGCCGGGATCTCAGTCCCCGCACCGACCTGCCCTCCCTGTTGAACCGTCTGGGTGATATCGACGGTATCCAATGGATCCGGATGCTCTACCTCTATCCGACGTTGATCAGTGATCGGCTGTTGATCACCATTTTGCGGCATGAAAAAATTTTACCCTATCTGGATATGCCCCTTCAGCACTTTCACACCCATGTGTTGACTCGTATGAAACGGGCCGAACGGGCCCCCTCGGTAGGGCGTTTGTTGCGGCGCATTCGGGGCGTTTTGCCTGATGCCATCATCCGCACAACCATGCTGGTGGGTTTTCCCGGTGAAACGGACGAAGAGTTTCAGGCCTTGTACAATTTTGTCGCCGAGGCGCGCTTTGACCATTTGGGGGTCTTTGCCTACTCCAAAGAGGAAGGCACCCCGGCGAGCGACATGGCCGATCAGGTGCCCCACCTTGTGGCGGAAGAACGTCGGGCCAAATTGATGACTTTGCAACAGGGCATCAGTCGCGACAAGCTTGCCAGGCTTGTCGGTCAGACGTTGCCGGTGTTGGTGGATCATGTTTCTCCCGGGGGGGGGGTGTTGATGCAGGGGCGTTATGCCGGACAGGCCCCTGATGTGGATGGGGTGGTGTACATCAATGATGGATCCCACATCAAACCTGGCAGTATCGTGCCGGTGAAAATCACCGAATCTCACGAATACGATTTGGTGGGACGGGTGGTGTCGGCCCCTGTGGAGGAGCCGCAGGGATGAGAGAGTCAGGCCGGGGAGAAGCCCCCTTGGCCGACCGCATGCGTCCAACCTCCCTGGAGCACATTCTCGGCCAGGACAAGTGGCTGGGATCGGGTGGTCTGATCCGGATGGCGCTGGAGAACGACCATATCCCCTCGCTGATTCTTTGGGGTCCACCTGGTTGTGGCAAGACCACTTTGGCGCGGGTGATTGCAGCCCATACCCGAAATCGCTTCGAGTCGGTGTCGGCGGTATTTTCCGGGGTGCGGGAGTTGCGGGCCGTGGTGGAGCGGGCCCAAATGGTGCGCAACACCGAGGGGGTGGGAACCATTTTTTTTGTCGATGAGATTCATCGTTTCAACAAGAGCCAGCAGGATGCCTTTTTGCCGTTTGTCGAGGACGGCACGTTGATCCTGATCGGGGCTACGACGGAAAACCCGTCGTTTGAGTTGAATAACGCCCTGTTGTCCCGGTGTCGGGTGGTGGTGTTGGAGCCGTTGTCCGAGATGGCTTTGGTGACCTTGCTGGGCAGGGCGTTGGACGATCCGGTGGCGGGGTATGGTGAGCGTGCGGTGCATCTTGAGGAGGGAGTTTTGGCCGAAATGGCCCGGCGGGCGGGGGGCGATGCGCGGTATGCGTTGAACTTGCTGGAGACTTTGGTTGAATTGACCGGGGAAGCGCCGGGGCGGAAACTGGGAGTGGGGGATCTGGAAAAATCCCTGACGCAGCGGTCGGCGTTGTTCGACCGGGCCGGGGAGGGGCATTACAACCTGATTTCGGCGTTACACAAGTCGTTGCGGGGATCGGATGTCGATGCCTCTCTTTACTGGCTGGCGCGCATGTTGGAGGGGGGCGAGGATGGGTTGTATATTGCCCGGCGCATGATTCGTTTTGCCACGGAGGATGTGGGCAATGCCGATCCGCAGGCACTGGCGGTGGCGTTGCATGCCCGGGATGCGTTTCATTTTTTGGGTTCGCCGGAGGGGGATCTGGCTCTGGCGCAGGCGGTGGTTTATCTGGCCACGGCGCCCAAAAGCAACAGCATTTATGAGGCTTTTACGCTGGCGCGGCGGCGGGCGGCGGAGAGTGGGTACATGCCGCCGCCTCTGCATATTCTCAACGCGCCGACAGCCTTGATGAAAAAGTTGGGTTATGGGTCGGGTTATCGCTATGCTCATGATTATGAGGGGGGGTATGTGGCGCAGGAGTATTTGCCGGATGCTTTGCGCGGGGAGCGGTTTTATCAGCCGGTGGAGCGGGGGTTTGAACGGGAGATTGCGCGGCGGTTGGCATTTTGGCAACGGCTCAAAAACAAAGAAAAAAATAAAAAAAACGATTAAAAAACTGGGATGGAGGTCCAGGAGGAAGGGCTGTGCCCTTCCTCCTGGCGGGGTCCGGGGCGGAGCCCCGCCGGAGTCCGGGGCAAGATCAAAACCTGAATGGGCTCAGATGCCAAACCCAAAAAACGCTCTCATCGAAGGTTTGATGAGTTAAAGAGGTCAATATCATGTGGTCTTCGGTGATGGCCATTTCCGTTGGGGCAGCCGTGGGTGCATTGTTGCGCTGGTTTTTAGGTTTGCAGCTCAACAGTTTTTTCCCCACCATTCCACCCGGCACCTTGATCGCCAATCTCATAGGCGGCTACATCATCGGCCTGGCCATGGCCTACTTTGCCCAGGAGCCCCATATCACCCCCGAATGGCGCTTGTTCATCATTACTGGATTTTGTGGGGGCCTTACCACTTTTTCCACCTTTTCTGCGGAGGTGACAACGCTGTTGCAGAGCGGTCGGTTGGCCTTGGCCATGGTGGCGATTGCCACGCATGTGAGCGGCTCGTTGCTCATGACCCTGGCGGGGTTGGCTTCCTGGCAGTGGTTGACATCGCGTTGAGGAAAAACGGTTGAAAGACTGTGATACATCTCATGGGGAGTTGGTGACCCAAGAAGACCTGCAAATCGAACTGGCATCGTTGCGGACCGACATGACGCTGGTCAAGTGGATGTTAAGCATGCAACTGGCTGGCGTCTTAGCCTTGGTGCTCAAATCTTTTTTTTCACATTGAAATGGTGAAAGATCGCTGGTTGTCTTCCTTGGCATAGGGTTGGTATTTAAAATATCATGCTGCCGCATCGGTGGTTTTGGCCGGGGATGGTGCGGCCAGGGGCGACGGGGTTGATGTGGCGGTTGCAGCCAGGGGTTGGATTTTTCCCACGGCGATCACGATCTGGCGTTGCAGGGCCTGCATGGCTGTTTCGATGTGATCGATGCGGGTGATGTGGTGCAGGGTGAGGAGTTGATCGATCTGGTGAATGGGCCAGTGGAGGCGTCATCTTGGCAACCGACCAGGAAAAAAATCCCCTGGCACGAGGTAGGTCAGCACAAAATGGATGAGGTGTTCCAACCAGGCTGGTGTTTTACCGGGTGCAAACATGAACATCAGGCAAAGGATCATGATCGGGATCGTGATCCATGCTGAAAGTCTCACGATAACGGACAGACTCCAGCCAAACGGGGCCACTCTTCCGCACGTTTTGCACAACAGGTCGTTCAAGAGGGGACATGCCGCTCCACAATACCGGCAACGGACTTGTTGGGAGGGAGACAAAACGTTACCACGAATCAGATATCGAACGGGTTTTCCAGCATGATGGTGTGGACCCGATCCGGTCCGGTTGAGATGATGGCGACGGGGAGTTCGGTCAGTTCTTCCAGGCGGCGGATGTAATCGCGGGCGTTTTGGGGGAGTTTTTCAAATTGATCGATGCCCAGGGTGCTGGCCTGCCAACCGGGCAACTCCTCATAGACGGGGGTGCATTCGCCCAGGAGGGAGAGGTCGCCCGGCATGTGATCGATGGTCTCACCATTTTTGAGGGTGTAACCTGTGCAGATGAGCAATTTTTCCAACCCATCCAGAACATCCAGTTTGGTGATGGCAAGCCCGGTCAGACTGTTGGTGCGCACGGCATGACGCAGGACGATGGCATCGAACCAGCCGCAGCGGCGCGCCCGTCCGGTGGTGGCGCCGAACTCCTTCCCCACTTTGGCGATGTGGGCGCCCACGTCATCGAAAAGTTCGGTCGGAAAAGGGCCGCTGCCGACGCGGGTGGTGTAGGCCTTGGAGATGCCCAGAATGTAGTCGAGATCGGTCGGTCCCAGGCCGGTGCCGTTGCAGGCGTTCCCGGCGATGGTGGAAGAGGAGGTCACAAAGGGATAGGTGCCATGATCCACATCCAGCATGGTCCCCTGGGCGCCCTCGAAGAGGATGGCGGTGTTGTCACGGATGCGCTCACTCAGGAAGTGGCCCACATCGGCGACGAGGGAGGCCATCTCCTCGGCCATGCGCAGGTAATCATCGCGGATCGCATCCAGGCTGAAGGTGGGGGAGTTGTAATAATTTTTCAGCATGAAGTTATGGAGGGCGAGATTTTCCCGCAGCTTCTCCTCGAAGACCAGCTGGTTGTAGAGGTCGCCGACGCGAATGCCCCGGCGGGCAACCTTGTCTTCGTAGGCTGGCCCGATGCCGCGACCGGTGGTTCCGATCTTCCCTTTGCCTTTGAGTCTCTCCCGTGCCTGATCCAACTCCTGGTGATAAGGCATGATCAGGTTGGTCAGGGGGGATATCATGAGGTTGCTGCCATCGACCCGAATGCCCCGGCTGGTGAGTTCCTTGATCTCCAGGAGCAGCGCGGCGGGTTCCAGAACGACGCCATTGCCGATGATGCAGACCTTCCCGGGGTGCAGGATGCCAGAGGGGATCAGGTGCAAGACATACTTTTTGTCGTCGATCACCAGGGTGTGGCCGGCATTGTGTCCTCCCTGATAGCGGGCAACGACATTGGCGCTCTCGGTGAGGAGGTCGACAATTTTGCCTTTCCCCTCATCTCCCCACTGACTTCCCACGATCACGACGTTGGCCATGGTTCACCCGTTATTGGCGTCAAGCCGCCCCCACCTGGGACGACGAGCCAGCCGCTCTGGTTGGTTCCAGCCAGGCAGCGGATGGCATTGGATTAAAAGGAACAGAAACGCGATTGTTCACGATCGACATGTCCCCGACACTCTGCAAGCCTCCACGATTCTAACGGAAAAGAGCGACAGCCGTAAAGCCATGCCATGGGCTTGCCCTGGTGTTTCCCGTGGGATTGACCCTTGGATCGCAGGGGATTCGTTGGCCAGGCAGCCGCAAAAACCTTTGCCCGGGTGGAAAAAAATGGCTTGCTTTCATCATGTTCGATTGGGTATATGAAGTTGTCAATGATCTCGTTTTCTGTTTTTCTTCATCATCTCAGGAGGGAAATCATGAGAAAGACCATTGCCATATTGGGTGTCGCCGCCGCTCTTGCCCTGGCAACCATGGCTGCTCCTGGTACCAGTCAAGCCTGGTGGGGAGGTGGTCCCGGGTATTGGGGCGGTTCCGGTTATGGTTGGGGCGGTCCTGGCTATGGTTGGGGCGGTTCCGGTTATGGTTGGGGCGGTCCTGGCTACGGTTGGGGTTCCGGTCGCGGCTGGGGTGGATGGAATGGAGGATGGAACGGCGGTTGGGGTGGCGGTCCGTGGGGTTGGTGGTGACTGGAAGTCGCAGATTTTTTTCGCTGCCTTGATGGAATGATGTTTTGAGCCCTAAAAGGGACTGGGCCCCGGTCTGGTCCCTTTTTTCGTGAGAGTCGCGTGGCGACTCTCACTTCTGGATGGTGGAGATTGCCTCCCTCATCCATGCCAGTTGGCCGCCCGAGTCAGGAGGAGAGATGAAATTTTTTACTTTGACCATCATCCGGTTGGGAATTCTGTCCTTGCTTGTGGGATCCGTTCCTGCCCTGGCAGAACAGGATGAGGAGACCTGGAAGTCCGACGGTTGGCCCCAATGGCATCATTTGCGAGGTGAACATCCTTTCGCCCGGACCGGCACCCAAATCTATTTTGGTCAGGAAGGCCCCCTCGACGCGGATGGAGATGGGGTTCCAGATGAGGATGACGCATGTCCCAATACTTTGAAAGGGATGCGGGTGGACACGAAAGGGTGCCCCGTGGATGAGGATATGGATGGTGTCCTGAATGAGCAGGATCTGTGTCCCCATACCCCGCCCGGCGCGAAGGTGGACAGCCACGGTTGCCCAGTGGATACGGATGGCGATGGCGTCCCCGACCATCTTGACAAGTGCTCCAACACACCCTCTGGCGTATCCGTGACTCCGGAGGGATGTTGGGTCATCAAGGACATCAACTTCCGGCCCAATCGTGCAGATATCCCTCCCGGTGCCCACATTTCGCTGGATGCTGCCGTCAGGGTGTTGAAGGAGAATCCGGGTATGAATTTTGAGATCCAGGGACACACCGACTCCTCGGGTCGAGCCAAGAAAAATGAGATGCTGTCCAGAAAACGAGCGGAGGCGGTCAGGAACTATCTGGTCAGGCATGGCATTGCCAAACTCCGTCTGACGGCAAAAGGTTACGGATCAAGTCGTCCTGTCGCCGAGAACGTTACCCTGGCTGGTAGAGCCATCAATCGACGGGTGGAGTTGAGGCAGATACCCTAGTGGCTCAACCGTGTTGATTTGATGTGCAGGCAAGCCATGAATCGGGGTCCAGGGGGCTGGCTCCCTGGCGGGTCCAGGGCAGCGCCCTGGTGGGGTTCGGGGCGAAGCCCTGACAAAGGCTTTCATTTCCAAGCTTTTCTTGAAAGATTGCGGAATAGTCACGAAAAGTGAACACTTCAAATCATGTCGGTTGAGCCACTAG
>JADGBZ010000007.1:72800-86940 GCA_015231175.1 Magnetococcales bacterium
TGCGGAATAGTCACGAAAAGTGAACACTTCAAATCATGTCGGTTGAGCCACTAGTCCATTGGAAAATGTTGAACCACAGTGATGACTACACCCTTTTCGAAAGGGTGTAGGGTGGTTGCGAACCACAGACAGTGGGAGACAAAGGTCGAATTGACATGGAAGTTGTGGTAGAAAGATGCTAGAAGTCCGCGCTAGCTTCGGCAGATAGGGTGTAGAGTGCGCACGCAATGGGGCTTGGCTCCTTGTGGGAAGCACCGGTAGAGGATGGTTTTAAATATACAGGAGGAGAGATGAAGTCACTGAAGGGTATGGCAATTCTTGGGGTTGGGCTCTTTTCCCTGACCCTCGGCGGCAATGCAGGCGTGGCAGGTCCGGTACAGGAGGGATGGATTTCCCAAGGGTGGCCGCAGTGGCATCCGCAGCGAGGCTTTCACCCCTTGGCCAGTGCAGGAACCCAGGTTTATTTTGGCGAGGAAGCCTGGGCTGACAGCGATGGTGACGGTGTGCCGGATGGCGCCGACCAGTGCCCGGACACACCAAAAGGGACCAAGGTGGATGCGAAGGGGTGCCCAATTGTGCAACCGGTTGCCGAACCGGTGAAGCGCTCCGCTCCGGAACCCGTAACACACAAGGTTGATGGAGACGCCGATCATGACGGTGTCTCTGATAGCCGGGATAAATGTCCCAATACCCCCAAAGGGGCGAGCGTCACCTCCGAAGGGTGCTGGGTGATCAAGAATGTCAACTTCAAGGTTGACCGTTGGGAGATTCCGGCCAGTGCCCATGCCTCACTTGGCGAGGTGGTCAAGGTGTTGAAAGCCAATCCGGGTCTTGATTTCCAGATTCAAGGGCATACGGACACCCGGGGCGGTCCCAAGATCAACGGACCACTCTCGGATAAACGTGCCAAGTCCGTCAAGGAATACCTTGTCAAACAAGGTATTCCTGCCAGCCGCCTCTCCTCCAAGGGTTTCGGTGCCACGCACCCCCTTGCCAACAACAAAACAGCGGCAGGACGGGCAGAAAACCGCCGGGTTGAGCTGATCGAGGTCAAGTGATTTTTGCGGCAGGATGTGTCATGTTTTGGGCCTTGATCATCCTTCGGCCATGATGATCCCAAATGATGCATCCGGCTGGAGAATCTGCCATACGCTCCACACTGGGCGCTGAAATGCGCGTCCAGTGTGGGGCCATGGCCCTTCTCGCAGGCCTTTTTTGCAAATAGCGCAAAAAAGGTCTGGGAAAAGGGGTGCGTATAACAACAAACAAGCGATCATTGCCATCAGATGGGAACGATGGCAACCTCCTCCCCGCCCCGCTGTTTTGCCAGGGCTGCTAGGTGGTGATGGTGAGTCAGAAACAGAATTTGTGTCGAGCGTGCCAACTGGAGCAAAACATCAAAACCCGCACCGGAACGCTGATCGTCAAAATTGACGAAAAGATCGTCGGCGATAAAAGGCAGGGGCTCGTTGTGTTGTCCGTAGGTCTCGATGATGGCAACCCGCAGGGCAAGATAGAGTTGATCCTGGGTGCCGTCGCTCATGCCGTTAATCGGACAAGTGTTGTCGTCAGGACGTAACCCAAACAGGATCGGCGTGTCCTTCTGGTCGTACTCGGCGCGAAAGCCGATGAATTTGTTGCAGGTCAGCAGGCGGAACAGTTCGCCGGCACGTTTCAGAATCGGACCCTGCCGCTCCTGGCGGTAGCGGTCGATACCTGCCCCTAGAAGAAATGCCGCCGAACGCAGCACCATCCACCGGCGGGCGTGCTCCTTCAATCTGGCAAGTGCGTCGTTGCGATCCTGGTTGGCCAATGCGGCTCCCCGGCCAGAAGTCAACTCCGTGGTTCGGGTGCGTAGCCTCTGCACCTGTTCACCGGCTTGGCTGCTGGCAGGAAGCAGTGCCTCCAGACGTTGTGTGAGCAGGTCAATCTCCACCTTGATCCGGTCAGGATCCACAGCCGACAGTTCAGCCAGGGTTTGTTCCAGGGTTGTCCCGTCCGCTTCGCTGACGATACGTGCGGTGACTTCCCGTTTTTGCCGAAGGAGTTTGCGTTTACGCTCTGCCTGCTCAATCGTTGCATTCAATTCGCTGTCATGCGCTGCTCCTGCCTGGCGCTGCAAACTTTGCAACTGCCGGGTAGCCAGGGCCATGTCGGCGTCGGCGCTATGGATGGCGGATGTGGCCCGGGTCATACGTTTTTCCAGCTCTTTCGTGCGTCGTTCCTGTTCGCGGTGGCGCGTCAAAGCGTGAAAGAGTTCCTGGGCCACGACCAGGATGTCAACCTCTATCCCGGGCTGCTCTGTCGGCAAGGCAAGGTCGGTCGCCACATTGCGGACCCATCGGGTGTAATCCTGTTCCTCTTGTTGGATGCCATGAATGCGTTCGCCGAGGTCGCGCCATTTTTCCGCTTCCTGGCGAATGTCTCGCCATGTAGCCAGGGCCGATCCGGCGGCCTCGGGGGAGAGGGTCTCCTCCAGACCCATTTTTTCCATCACCCGGCGCCACTCTTTCAGCCACGTTTCCCTGCGCTCCACAACCTCCTTCAGACGTTGGGATTCCCGTTGCCAGACGATCTGACATCTCTCCTGTTCGGCCCGCAAAGTTGACCACGCCGTGTGGGCGCGTTCGCCATGTTCCAGGGTGTCCCGAGCGCGTTGCAACAGGTCAGGAAGATCCAGGGTGTGATCCGACAATGAGATCAATGGTTGCAACCGCTCCATCAGCGCCTGCCGGGCACACTGCGCCACCTGGTGCAAGGAGTCAGCTTCGGTGCGGATGGTGGTCAACTCTTCCGCCAGACGAAGGATGCCCTCGCGTTCCACCATCCAGGATGACATTTCCACCGGCCAGCCAGGGGGTGCGGCCAAAAAAGGCCATTGTTGGCGCCATTGGGCGATATGTTCATCCAACTCCAGCCGGGCAGCCTTCTGCTCGGCAGTTGCGGCGACCATTGCCTGTTGTGCCTGAACCAGTTGATCTTGCAAAGCGGCATGCCGGGTCAGACGTTCCATCTCCGTGACCCGTCGGTCGGCCAGGTGGTCGGCGGCCAGAAGGGTCCGGATGAACTGCTCCGCCATGACGCCAGGCGGGGAATCCTCCTCGGCCCAGAGGCCTTTGACAATGAATACCTGGATGGCCTGCCACACCCGATCCCGCTCTTGCCGAAGTTGACGGATTGCCTCCGGTGTGGGCATGGTGGCGCCGGTTTGTACCTGGGCCAGTTCGGCGACCGTGTGTTGGTGGCGTTGGGAGACATTCTCAAGATGCTCTTGGGCACGTTCCAACCGGCGGTGGCCCGTTTCCAAAATTTTTTCAAATCGGCGCACCGTTGCAGCCAACGGGAGCGGAATCCTCGCCAGCAGCTGGACATCTCCCTGCCACAAAGGGAGCCTGGCCAGGGCATCTTGCAGACGCCGCTCCAGATTGGATACGGTATGGCGTACCTGTTTCAGGCGCCCCGGAATGTCGCCTTTGGCAAGAGTATCCTCCACAACCAGGCGTAGGGGGGTTGCATCCTGTGGGAGGGGTTGTCCATCCAGGCGATCCTGGATACGTTTCAGCTCTGTTTCAGCTTCAAGAACCCGTTCCCGGGTCCGTTTCTCCTCCGTATCCAGGCGCGTCCAGGCGGCGATCAGGCGTTGAGCCTCCTCCAATACCATGCCGGGAGGGGCCAAACGGATCACCTCTTCCGTCTGCCAGGAACGGCCAAGATCCCGTGCCAGATGTTCCAGCCGTTGGCTGCTGCGCTGTTGTTGCCCTTGCAGGCCCGGTAAGTCCTTGCGGGCCTTGAGCACGGCACCCCGTCCGGCGTGGATGGATTCGATCTCTTCGGCACGAGCCAAAAGGGGGGGATGCACGGTTAGTGCCCCCATCTCCTGCCGGATGGCTGCCAGTTCCTGTTCCCGTTCCAGACGCTTCTCCTCGGCACGCTGCCGTTGTTCGCTGGCTTGCCGGTAGAGGTCTGGGGCGTTTTCCGGTAGATCAGGGGTCGTGGCTACCAGGGAGAGTTCGGTTTGGATGTTGCGCAGCTCTTGCCCGAAAGGGAAAATCCGCCGCATCCTTTCCAGGCGGGTGCGTTCGGTCTGTAGTTCCCTTGCGGTCGCAAAAATACGCTCCTGTTCTTCTTCTGCTGCCGCCAGATTTCGTTGCACCTCTCCCCACTCCTCGGAACCGACCAAGAGCTGGTTTACCTTGCGGCGGGCATCGTTCCAGGCGTCCAAGGTTTGATAGAAGGGGAGGGCGCTGCGTTTGCGGCTGGTATAAATCTGTTTGGCCTCTTCATCGAGAGTGGCCAACAGGGAGACCAGATCGCGCAATCCGCCAGCGGCGCCAAAGATCATCTCGCCCAGGCGGCCCTCGGCCTTCAACATGTGTTCACCACCCGTGCGCAGGGAGTCCTGGCTGAGTCCGAACAGATTGTCGAACAGTTTGCGATCGGCCCCGTCCAGAAAGGGTGTCAAGACGCCATCAGGAAGTGGGTTCCCCTGGAGATCCTGAAGGGTGTTGCCGCGCCGCTTGACACGTTGAAAATCCAGGCGTTCACCTCGGCTGGAGAGCAGGCGTGCCCCGATTTGCAAGGTGTTGTTGCGATGCACAAAATTTTGTGCGGTTCGTTCGGGGATGCCAAAGAGCAGGTCGCCCAATGCCTCCCGTAAGGTGGATTTTCCCGCCTCGTTGTCGCCCAGCAGGATGACTATGCCAGGGGCGCCCTGGGTGATGTCGAGTTCTGTGGCGGTAAAGTGGCCATAGCGGGTGAGGAGCAGGCGTTCGATGCGCATGGCTTATTCCGACTCCACGATGCGGTATTCCAAAAGGGCCATGGCCTCGTCCAGAATGAGGCGGATCTCTTCTTGATCAAGGGTCTCCTGCTGCGGGGCAGGCAGTCTTGCGTCAGGGGGGAGGTGACGCAGCATCTCCTGGTATTCCTGGAGGAGTTTGGTTAGCGCTGACGGATTGTCGGCCACCTCCCGGATGGCACGCAGCAGGGCTGCCGCCTCATCGCGGCGTTCCGGGAGCGTTTCCCGGTTTGGGAGCGGCTGGGTGGTTACTTGGACTTTTTCGATCCAGATGCCCTCTCCTACCAGATCGGTTTTGGCTTGACAGGTGGCAAGGAGAGTGTCGATATCGTGCAGCAGATAGCTGTGGAGTGGCGTCTTTCCCCGAAATTGGATCCGCAGACACAAGGGGTGACCTGGCTGGGTCTCCCAGATGTTTCGGCAGGCCTGTTCGACCATGGCCAGGGCGGTTTCCGGCTCATCGATACCGTCCATCTCCACGGTGATCATTTCCCAGCGGAACAGATCCACGGGGATAAAATGGAGCTCCTGGACACGGCCATCCTGGACCGTAACCAGATTGAACCCTTTGGGGCCGGTTTCCCGGATGTTGCGTCCTTGAATATTGCCCGGAAAGACGATATGGGGGGCGGTCTGGATGAGTTCCCGGGTGTGAATATGTCCAAGCGCCCAATAGTCATATCCTTTGGTGACGAGATCTGCGATGGTACAGGGTGCATAGGGTTCGTGACCTTCGCGCCCGGATGCAGCGGTATGCAGGAGGCCGATATTGAAATAACCGGGGTCGGGTGGCGGGTAATCCGGTACCAGATTGGTGGTGATGGCCCGCGTACCGAAGCTCATGCCGTGTAGGGCCACACGCAGGGCGTCAAGACGATAGCTTTGGCTGTGCCGGTGGGAAAAGAGATGGACATTGGGGGGAAGAGGAAGAGAACGGGAAATTTGGCTGGCTGCATCATGGTTGCCGTGGAGCAGGTAGATGGGGATATGGGCGCGATTCAGGCGGCTGGCTTCGGCAGAAAAAAAGAGGCCGGTATTGAAATCGCGCCAATCGCCATCATAAAGATCACCGGCAATGAGGACAAAATCCACGGGTTCTTCGATGGCTCGGTCAATCAATCTGGAGAAGGCGCGGCGGGTGGATTGGACCAGTGTCGCGTGGGGGGCATCGGTGCGTGGTGCCAATCTTGCGAAGGGACTGTCAAGATGAATATCGGCACAGTGGATAAATTTCACGCCATGAGTCTCCTGGAACCATTTGTGACGATGCGGAGTGGTACTGAACAGTTCAAACACAGGGAAACCATGGTAACATCGTTCGTCTGTCTCTGTCACTTTCCGCCAAAGAGTGGGTTTGTGGAATGGGATGAATGATGGCCTGTCTGTGACCTTTGTGAAGGTATTTGAGTTATGGGACGCCATGTCATGTATGAGTTGCCAAACTTTTTTCAGTTGACCGGTTTTCATCTTGCGCTTTTGTCGCTATTTCTTGTATGGACAACGGCTCTTCTTTTAAGCGAAAAGTATGCGTGGTTTACAAAAGAAAATTTTCTCAAGCGCAGGCATCAACCATTATTTTTGGGTGCTGGTATTTTATTTTTAATTCTTGAGCGGTCGCGTTATTTTCAGATCAACATGCATTTGAACCCTGATGAAGCCCAGACCATGGCGAATACTTTGAGATTGCGTCAAGGATGGCTGAATTGGGATACGCTTGATCCCCATACAAATGGTCCCATCCACTCTTTGCTCGCTGCCTGGCCCCGTTTGTTCAACCTTGACGTCACTTACACGACCACAAGGATGCTGAGCGTGGTTATCATCGGTGTGATTTGTATTATTACCTATTTAATTATAAGACGATCCGGATCAACCGTGGCTGCAACATTGTTCACATTGCCATTATTCATATTCTTTGGCACGACAAGCCACTCGGATTTTATCCATAACAGTGCCGAACAAAGTTCCCTGTTTTTCCTTATGATTGGTTCTTATTGTCTTGTCCGCACGCTCGACATGGCTCCTGGAGCGGACCTGCGTCTCAGGACGTTTGCATGTTCGGCTTTTTTTCTGGGGATGGTTTTTCTGACCAAGCTCCAGGGTGTTCCGATGGCCGCCTGGGTGGGATTCTGTCTGCTTTGGCGGGCTTATCATATATCGGAAGTGGATGCCCGTGGTGGTCGTTGGAAATACGTGGCAACGGTGATTTTCTGTTTAACGTTGCCCACATTATTGTTCCTGGTACCTTTAACAGTCAGCGGAGATCTCCAGCAGTTCTATGTCGGTTATATACTATACAACATTGAATATACCCGACGCCCCATAAGTTTATCAGACTTTATATATCTTGCCAAGACTGACCATCTTTATGCGTCTCTGCTGTATTTTTATATCATCACAGCAGCCATTTCAATATGGACGATGTTGGCGTATCGTTCAGAATCAAAAAAAAATCAGACTGTCTATATCTTTATGGTATTGATTCCAGTCTCGTATTTTTGTATTGTGTGGCCTGGGAGGAAATTTGTTCACTATTTAAATTACCTTCTGCCCATCGGCACCATAGCAGCAGGATTGTTGTTTGCTGGCATGATGAAATTATTGGCAGATGCAAAATATATTTATAAATTCATAATTTATTTAATATCAACATTCATGTTTTACAATTTTATCGACAGCTCAGTCTCCGACATCAAGGAAGATAATCATTCGATCGCCATGAATGAAAAACAGATGGACGGTATGTTGTTTAAATCCCCTCATATATTGCAATGGGTTCGTCCGAAACCCGAGGATTATTTGTTTGTCTGGGGCTATATGTCAGATTGGTATGTTGCTTCCGGGATCACCCCTGCAACACATGAAACACATACCCAACGCCAAACGGTCGAATCAAAATACCGTCCTTTTCTCAGAAAAAGGTTGATTCATGATTTAAACACAAACAACCCGGACTTCGTCATTGACGTCACACCTCTGGTCCTTTGCAATGTTCCACCTCACCAACGCGGAGCAGATCAAGGAATTTCCTCTTTTCCCGAGCTTGAAAAATTTGTCGATAAGGGTTTTGTAAAAATCACGCGGTTTCACTCCTACGACAACTGCCCCGATTTTTATATAAGACGCGAGCGTTTGTTTAATATCGAATCGACTCTTGTTGCTATCAGCGATGTAAAATATTCTGGAGAACTTGTGGATGTTATACAAAACAATCCGACGCAAGATCATGGCTCGTCTAAAATATGGATCCATCATGGCGCCAATCTGCTTGATGATCGCAGTATCCAGGATATTTGCCCGGATCAATGGTTGTTGCCACGAGGTGAATTGGGTTCAGCCATTTTGTATTTTAAGAAGGCTGAAAAAATAACCAGCATCGAAATATTGAATACAAAAATCAGCTACCGACATTACCATTCAAGCAACGAGATACTGTTGTCAGTTCTGAATCAAGGAGACGTTGTTCACCAGCAGAAAATCCGGATGAATCCATACCCGATATGGACAACCTATCAGCTTTCCCCGTCCATCGTGCAAGCCGATGCGGTTCGGATCGACATCCTTTCGTTCAACGGGCCTGGTGCTGGACTCAATGAGGTCAAAATCTATCGGTGATCATTCAGTGACTTGATTCTCCTTTTGGCCAGGACCATCTGCAAGAAGGTCTCTTCAGGGCTTTATCCAGAACCTCACCATTTGGCCAGGACCATCTGCAAGAAGGTCTCTTCAGGGCTTTATCCAGAACCCCATCATGACATTGTCCAAGAAGACCCTGCCTGCCTGATCAGGACGAGCATGCCCCCGGATCAACTCTGCTTTTACCCGCAAGCAGATCTTTTTATATCTTAATGTTGTTTTACCAATAGAATAATCAATAATAAATTCTTTTTAGTTTTCCATGTTCGTTGTAAACAACCATACCATTAAAACAGTTTCGCAGCAATCAATCATGTAAGGCCGTGAAAGATAAAATTTATAAATTTTATCATTGACTTTTTTTATCAAACCCTGTGATGATAAACATGCGGAATATCAATACATATGTTTAACAACGCACCACCACAACATCTTCAGGGGAGTGAACAGATGCCAACTTATGATGGATTTCTCATGCGGGACTCGTTGTCGGATGACGGAATAGTGCCTTCACCCGGCTACCCCTACTACTCGCCGGATATGATCGGCCATGCCCAGGTCGCGGATCCGGTCAGCTACTTCACCGCCAACTATGCCACGGATCCCAATCAACCCCTCCAGATGGGTTCTCCTGCAACAAAATTATAGCAATTGGTTATACCGCCTGGGCCTGCCCATTTCCAAACCTCTCCGGGACGGGAGGGAAATTCAGTTACCACGAGGTGGTCTGGAAAAGTGCGACGTGTATGAATGACGCCATCTACGACGCCTGCCTCCAATTCGACGGATCAAACAATCCGTGGAATTGGAGCGCGGGTTCCCTCCACACCCCCATGCTTCTCTTGCAAACGGTTTTTTCCAAGCAGCCGTTACCCCTTGTCTTGCCCATTGCAACTCCCTTTACTGACCTCACCTATCGGGAACGGTTGGCCACCAACGATTCCAACGGCATCGGATCCTGTTTTCCGACAGGCCAGAGGCCCTACACCCAAAGCGGTCGACGCGCCGTCAAATAATGGAGAACACCATGGACCAAACAAACGAAAGTCGCAGGATGCTCAAGGAGATGTATGGCTTTGAGCAGTGGCATCGTGGGGGGGGAGGCACGGAAAAAAGAGGGGCTCCACGGGCGCTCACCTCCAAGGAGTTGCCTTTGCCCTTGATCAATCGCTACCCCTTGGGCGGAGGCGGTCATCTGGACACTTATGGTGATGGAAAAGTCACTCTGGTGACGGTTTATGTCCACCCCTTCAAGGAACCTGACAAGGCACACGAGGCCATGATCGACCACCTGCTGGGTTGTTCTGCGCCTCACCCCCTTCCCAAAGCCGACAGCAAAGGTTTGGCCACAGGGGATGTCTCCTTCGCCGGTCTGGATGATCCGGTTACGTCGCTCTCCTTCGTGCGCGACAACTATCTGGTGCGGATTCACAGCGTTGGGGAGACTCCATACCCCCTCAAGGCTTTTTCCGCCAGTATCGATGCCCTGATTACCGCCGGTCATTGATACTGGCAGGTGGATGATAAAACCTGACGCCTTTGATGCGGCCTTCCGGCAGGAAGGCCGCTTTTTTTATGGTACGGCAGGCCATGTCTGACGTTGGGAGGCAAAATAGGATTGATTTTTTGCTGAAAAAAAGTCATGCTCCCCCCCCATGCGCTTCCTGAATCCAAAGACCGATTTTGCCTTCAAAAAAATCTTCGGCTCTGAAGAGAGCCGGGATGTCCTGATCAGTTTTTTGAACGCCCTTCTTGCCCTGGAACCCCCCGACCAGATCACCGAAGTCACCATTCTGGATCCCTACCTCGCCCCTAAAATCAAGGGGATGAAGGATAGCTTTCTGGATGTCCGCGTCAAAGATCAAAAAAGCCACGCATATATCATCGAGATGCAGGTTCTCAATGTTGCCGGGTTTGAAAAGAGGATCCTCTACAACGCCTGTAAAGCCTATGCCGGCCAGATCCAGACAGGTGAACACTATCGCCTGCTGACCAATGTGGTGGCTATCACCATCACCGATTTTACCATGTTCGAGGAGCTGCCCGACATCATCAACCGCTTCATGCTGCGGGCCGGCGCCAACCCGGAAATTTCCCTGGATGATTTGGAACTCCTTTTTGCCGAACTGCCCAAATTTACCAAAAATCAAGACCATCTCGTTTCCATCGTGGATAAATGGTTCTACTTTTTAAAACACGCTGGCGGCCTGCAAACCGTACCCAAAACCTTGGCTGACGAACCGGCCATCCAAAAAGCCTTTGCCATTGCCAACAAGGCTGCCCTCTCCCCGGAGGAGCTGGAAGATCAGGAAAAGCGGGAGATATTCATCCAGGATCAACGCGGCGCCATCATTTTCGCCGAACAACAGGGAGAAAAAAGAGGCATCCAGATTGGCGAACGAATCGGCGAACAAAGAGGGATCGAGATCGGCGAACAAAGAGGGATCGAGATCGGCGAACAAAGAGGGATCGAGATTGGCAAGGCAAGAGGCCGACGGGATGTGGAGGCTGCCGTCTTGCTGCGTCTGCTGCATCGCCGCTTCGGCTTGGTTCCGGACGAAATGATCGAGAAAATTCATTCAGCGGACTTGAATATGATTGAAAAGTGGAGCGAAAATTTTGTGTTCGCCGACTCCCTTGAGGATGTTTTTGTGTAACTTTTCAGCACCCGGCATCGCACCTGGGTCCAGGGGGCTGTCTCACTGGCAGGGCTTAAGGCAGCGTCCTGATGGGGTTCGGGACGAAGCCCTGACAAAGGCTTTCATGTCCAGGCTTTCCTTGAAAGGGTGCTGAATAGTGACTCTTTTGTTTTGTGAACCGGTTTAAAATAACACAATTATTTCTTATTCAATGTCAATATGGTTCATGTTCCGCAGAAAGTTTGATAGACGCGATTGTCGGCCTCCGGTAACGTTTGATAGGGGATAAGCTCCGGATGATCATCGTAAGGGCTGGACAGGGCTTCCAGAAGCTTTTTCACCAGGAGGAGGTCGCCCTTCTCTGAGGCGGTGTTCAGGGCTTCCTCTACCTTGTGGTTGCGGGGAATGATGGCGGGGTTACGGGTACGTCTGAGCTCCAGGGAGGCTGTGCGCGAGAGTGGCTCGCGTTCCAAACGAGCTTGCCATTTTTTGTGCCACTCTTTGAACGCCCTCTGCTGAAATATCTCCTCTGCGGGCGGAGAGTCGATGGAGAGGAACCGGAAGGTCCGGGTGTAGTCGATGCGGTTCTCCCGCATCCATGCCAACAGATTTGCGACCAGGGATGTATCCTCCGCATCTTCACCTGCGATGCCGAGCTTTGCGCACATCATCGCGTGCCATCGTGCTGCGAAAAGATCAGCAGAACCATGGATGACCTCTTCAGCCAGGGTGACGGCTTTTCCGTGGTCGTCGTGCAGCAACGGCAGCAGCGTCTCGGCGAAACGTGCCAAATTCCACTGAAGAATAGGGGGCTGGTTGCCGAAAGCGTAGCGGCCATGATGATCGATGGAACTGAAAACAGTAGTAGGATCATAGATATCCATGAATGCGCAGGGGCCATAATCGATGGTCTCCCCTGAAAGGGTCACGTTGTCGGTATTCATCACCCCGTGAACAAAACCGACCCGCATCCAATCAACCACCAGATCGATCTGGCGTTGCATCACCCCTCGCAGCAAGGCGAGGGGGGGATTCTCTTCTGTAGCCAGGTCGGGATAGTGACGGTGAATGGTGTGGTGGACCATGACACGAAGTGTCTCGACATCCCGGCGCATGGCCAGATACTGAAATGTCCCCACCCGCAAATGGGAGCTTGCCACCCGGGTCAGGATGGCACCCGGTAGCACGGTTTCGCGCAGGACTGGTTCGCCGGTGGTGACCACAGCCAGGCTTCGTGTTGTCGGAATACCCAATCCATGCATGGCCTCGCTGATGATATATTCCCTCAGCATGGGCCCCAGGGCTGCTTTTCCATCACCATTGCGGGAATACGGCGTGCGACCGGACCCCTTGAACTGGATATCAACCCGTTTGCCGGAAGGGGTGACATGCTCACCCAAAACGATCGCCCGCCCATCCCCCAACATGGTAAAATGGCCGAACTGATGGCCCGCATAGGCCTGGGCCAAGGGTTCCGATCCCTCAGGCAAGCGGTTCCCGGAAAAAAGTTGGGCGCAAGCTGCATCGTCCGATCCAGCAACCCGGAGCCCAAGTTCTTCGAGGAGCGCGTGATTCAGGATGACGAGTTCTGGAGAGTTGACCACTGTTGGCCGGAGCCGGGTGAACATGACCTCCGGCAAACGCGCATAGCTGTTTGCAAATTTCCACCCTGTGATGCACATTTCCGCCAATCTCTCCTTCGAGTGGGCCTTTGTGGATACATGGTGGCATGATGGTTTGGAGTGTGGGAGTGCCGCAAGGTTTTCCCCGCTGCAAGGTGACTCTCAGAGGGTTGAATCGTTACACGATTGGGAGGATCGAAAACACATGCGGCACGCCCAAACGACCATGACCATCCAAACACAAGGTGTGGGATTGTTGGAAATCACCAGAGAGATTGCCCAGTGGTTGCAGAAACAGGGTGTGCAAACGGGCCAGATAACCGTTTTTTGCCGGCACACATCGGCCAGCCTGACCATCCAGGAAAACGCCGACCCCGATGTTTTGCTGGATCTGGTCACTTTTTTCGACCGCCTGGTCCCGGAAGGCACCTCGTGGTTCCGGCACGCCAGCGAAGGACCGGATGATATGCCGGCACACATCAAAACTGCCCTCACACAGGTTTCCATCACCATTCCGGTTGCCCAAGGCCGGATGGTGCTGGGAACCTGGCAGGGCATCTACCTCTGTGAACACCGCCGGCAGCCACATCGAAGAGATGTGGTGCTGCATGTCATCGGAGAGTAAGGCTACCCTGCGAGGAAGAAAAACACATGGAACCTCTGGTGGGACATCATCCCAAACACTTGTTTGATCCGAAAAAAGCGGCTTCGTTGTTGGACCCACAGCGACGCATGGTGGCGGATCCGCTGGCACTGGTGCGGGAAATGGGTATTTTTCCCGGCATGCGGGTGGTGGATCTGGGATGTGGAGCCGGGTTTTTCACCCAGGCCCTGCTGGAAGCAACCGGCGCAACGGGCCGGGTGGCGGCAGTGGAGTTGCAGGAACCGATCTTTGCCATGCTTCAGGAGAGATTGGGCAAGCACCCCCGGTTGGATCTGCTCCTGACAAACCTGTTGGACACGGGATTGGACTCTGGAGGTTGGGATGCCGTGTTCTCTGCTTTTACCCTGCATGAGGTTCCGGTGGGAGCAGCCCTTATGGAGATTCGGCGTATTGTGCGTCCTGGTGGATTGTTGGCCATCCTGGATTGGGGCCATGCACAGGCCTGCCCTGAACGGGAAACAGGGCAAAAGGCTGGGCCACCCGAGGCAGAACGATTGTTGCCCGAGGTGTTGCGGCGGCAACTGGCCGAAGCAGGCTGGCAGGAGACGGCTTTTGGCGAACGGTTGGGTGGATGTCATTACTGGATCAACGCGCGGTAACAAAAAGTCCGCATACCCCCTTCAGGCTCCGCCATGTTCACCCTGTCGACACGGTAACGATTCACCACCCTTGCAAGAGAAGCTTGGACATGAAAGCCTTTGTCAGGGCTTTGCCCCGAACCGTGCACCCGTGAGGGCGCTTTATCAGCTCGGTGAAAGTCCGAGTCAGAGTATGCCATAAC
>JADGBZ010000008.1 GCA_015231175.1 Magnetococcales bacterium
GATTCGAGTTTGGTAGGGCTGTGTGACCGCGATCAACCAAGAAGGGACACTACCCTTTGTCCATGTAATTCAACAGAAAAATCCTTCTCTTGCAGGATTCGTTTTGACACAGATACCTCTGCTCACCATTGGGCTGTTTCCCGAATTTTACAACCCTCAAACCCCCACACACGGGACACCGAACATCCACGATAGCCATCATACCCTCCTTGGCAAATGGAACACCCTTGCGGATTCTACTCGATCAACCAAACAGATGCACTACCCACCTTCCCTACCCCTATCCACCAGGACTCTGCCCTGGACCTGCCAGGGAGCCAGCCCCCTGGACCCCGATGCGTTGCCGGGTTTTGAACGATCATGGCCACTACAACAGACATCTGTTTTTATCATCAACCAAAACCTCCCGCACCGGCCCAAAGCTCCGCCGATGGTGTGGCGTGATGCCCAACCTTTGCAGGGCTGCGACATGTTCCCGCGTCGGATAACCTTTGTTGCGTTCCCAGCCATAACCCGGATGGTCCCGCGCCAAGTCGTCCATGATGGCATCCCGGGTGGTTTTGGCGAGGATGGAGGCAGCGGCGATGGAGGCGCTGAGCGTGTCCCCCTTCACCACGGCGCGGGCAGAACAGGAAAGAGCGGGAGGGAGATCGCGTCCATCGACAAGAAGAAAATCCGGAGTGAACGGGTCGGGCAGGGGAGACCCGAACCATGGCGATCCAGAGGAACAAGCATGGGGTATGATGCGCAGGTTCGCCACGGCCCGCGCCATGGCGAGGAGGGCTGCCTGACGAATGTTGACGCGATCAATCTCCGCAACATCCGCCAATCCGACACCGATGGCCACGGCGCGGTCACGAATTTGCCCGGCCAGAAAGGCGCGCTGGTCCGGGGTGAGCTTTTTGGAATCATCCAGACCCGCTGGGGCAACCTCAGGGGAGAGAATGACAGCCGCTGCGACCACCGGGCCTGCCAGCGGTCCCCGACCGGCCTCATCCACACCGGCGACGCAGCGAAACCCCTCCCGGAAAAGGGCCTCTTCCAGGTGAAAATCGGGACGTGTCGGGCGCAAGCAGAGTGTCCGGCAGGGTCAGTCCGGTCTTTCAGTCCCGCTTTTCTTTGATGCGGGTTGCTTTGCCTGTCCGCTCACGCTGGTAGTAGAGCTTGGCGCGTCGAACCTTGCCCCGGCGCGAGACCTCAATTTTTTCCAGGCGTGGCGAGTGGAGCGGAAAGACCCGCTCGACACCTTCACCGAAGGAGACCTTGCGCACGGTAAATGTGGAACGGACCCCGGCGTTGTGCCGACCGATGCAGACCCCCTCGTAGACCTGCACCCGTTCGCGATTGCCTTCCACGACCTTGACGTGGACCCGCAGGGTATCCCCAGGGTTGAAGGCGGGCATTTCTTTGATGTTAGCCTGCTCGAATGTTTGCAACACGTTCATGTAAACTTACCTCCCAACGTCAATCCCGCAATCCCGTTCAGCCTCTTCAGACGCCTGGTCCAGGAGATCCAGATCCTGGGCCAGCGCTTTGACAAGACGGCTCTCCGCTTTGGTCAGACAACTCCCGTCCAGAAGGTCGGGGCGTCGCAAGATGGTACGCAACAACGACTGCCGCCGCCGCCACGCCGCGATGGCTCCATGGTTACCCGAACGCAGCACCTCCGGCACTGGCCGTCCATCCCAGACCCCTGGGCGTGTATAGTGAGGGTGGTCCAGCACCCCCTGGTAGAAAGAGTCCGCCTGGCAACTCTCTGCATCACCGAGAACTCCGGGCACGAGGCGGGCTACCGCATCCACCACGGCCATGGCGGCAATTTCGCCACCGGTCAAAACAAAATCCCCGAGGGAGATCTCTTCGTCCACCCGGGCATCGGTAAATCTTTCATCCACCCCTTCGTAATGCCCACACACCAGGACGACATGATCCACCCCGGCCAGACGGCAGGCGACCTTCTGATCGAAAGGGGCGCCCTGGGGTGTCAAAAGCACCACATGCGCCACCGAGTCCGCACAAGCCTCGGCCAAGGCCTGATCCAAAACATCCGGGCGAAACACCATGCCCGGACCGCCGCCAAAGGAGGCATCGTCCACCTGTCGGTGCGGTCCGGGGGCAAAATCCCGAATCTGCACCACTCTGACCGCCAACAACCCCCGATCCTGCGCCCTGCCGAGGATAGACCTGGTCAACACCCCAGAGAACATTTCCGGGAAAAGGGTCAGGATGGTGAAGCGAAGCGTTGCATCCATCATAGACCGGGCATCAGTTGCACGGTGATCATGCGTTGCGGCAGGTCGACCGTTTCAACCACCTCCCGGTTGAAAGGCAAGAGCCGTTCCGTACCGTCGGGCGTTGTCATAACCATCACATCGTTGGCACCGGTCGCCATCATCGACTGCACCGTGCCGAGGTGGAGACCATCCCCGGTCACGACGCGGCACCCCTCCAGGTCAGCCCAATAGAACTGCCCCTCTTCCGGCTCGGGCATCTGTGTGCGCTCAACCAAAACCCTGGCCTTGGCGAGAAGCTGTGCCTCTTCTCTGGTTGCAACCCCGGCCAAGCGCACCACAACCGCGCCTTCACCATGACGCCGTCCAGACACCACGGCAACCTTCCGGCGCGATCCCTTTTCTGGAAATTCCAGATACCACTCGGGAAATCCAAGCAGACGTTCCGGGTCTTCCGTAAACGTTTGCACCCGGACCTCTCCATGCACCCCGAACGCACCGATCAAACGTCCAAGCGTCAACCAACGGACGTATTGATCCGTCATGGCTCAGGATGCGGGTTGCGCACGAACCGGTTCGATGCCAGCCAATTTGATCAACTTGGCGACAACATCGGAGGGCTGTGCCCCCAGACCCAACCAATGGGAGACGCGATCCGCCTTCAGCACCGCCTTGTCCGACACCTTGCGGGGATCATAAGTGCCCAGTTTTTCCAGGTAGCGGCCATCCCGGGGCATCCTCTGGTCCGCCGCGACGACGGCGTAAAAGGGACGTTTTTTGGATCCTCTCCGCTGCAATCGGATGCGTACAGCCATACCGTTTCCTCTGCTTCCTTTCATGACCCGGGGCCAACGCCCGGCCTTGTGGTGATTGGGAAAAACCGCCTGAAGTCAACTCCAGAAAAAGCGTTGCATTGTCATCGAAAACAGCTATCCCGTCAAGGCCTCTCGTCACGTTATCTCGAACAAAAGTGTCGCCGTTCAGCGTCCTTACAAGAAAAGCCGTCACGATTCAGCACCCTGCCAAGAGAAGCCTGGACATGAAAGCCTCGGTTAAGGCCCCGCCCCGAACGCCACCAGGACGCAGTCCAGGGTTCTGTCTGGGAGCCACTCCTCTGGACCCCGAAGAGCCGGACCATCCCGGTCTGTACATATCGTCGTTCCGTTGGCCAGACGTCTGGTCCGTAAAATGCTTGTAACCATGGTTCTCAGTCAACCCCGAAAGCCGTCCCACCCTGAAATGCACTGCCGTCCCAACGTCAAACCTATGGGCAAGTCGAGGAGAAGATTATGAGCGAGGCGCAACAGACAGAATGCAAGACCCTGGACAATTACTGGCGTTATGACCACCTGATCAAGGGTTGCGCTCCGGTGGATCCGATCACGACCGCCGTCGTGCATCCTTGTGATGTCGAGTCCATCCTGAGCCTGGTCCAAGCGGCGCAGGAGGGTCTGATCAATCCCATCCTGATCGGACCCGAGCGCAAAATTCGCGAAACTGCGGAAAAGGCCGGGCAAGATATCTCCCCCTTCCAGTTGATTCCGGTCGTTCATAGCCATAATGCCGCTGAAAAGGCCGTGGCCATGGCCCGGGCAGGCCAGGTCGAGGCCATCATGAAGGGGAGCCTGCATACCGACGAACTCATGGGAGAAGTGGTCAAAAAGGAGATCGGTCTGCGCACGGAACGCCGCATCAGCCACGTATTCCTGATGGACATTCCCAAATTTCCCCGCCCTCTCCTGATCACCGATGCGGCGGTCAACATCAACCCCAATCTGTGGACCAAACGCGATATCTGTCAAAATGCCATCAATCTGGCCATTGACATGGGTATTCTCAACCCGCGTGTCGCCGTCCTGTCGGCTGTGGAGACCGTCAACCCGGAGATGCCCTCCACCATCGAGGCCGCTGCCCTTTCCAAGATGGCGGATCGTGGACAGATCGTTGGTGGCCTGGTGGATGGCCCCTTTGGCTATGACAACGCCATCAACGTTGAAGCGGCCAAAACCAAGGGGGTCAAAGGCCCCGTCGCCGGCAATGCCGATATCCTGCTGGTGCCCAATTTGGAGGCGGGCAACATTCTGGCCAAGCAGTTGACCTACTTTGCCCAGGCAGAAGGGGCCGGCATCGTTCTCGGCGCCAAAGTCCCCATCATTTTGACCAGCCGGTCGGACAATGCCCACACGCGCCTGGCATCCTGTGCCGTTGCGGTCCGCCTTGTCGAGGCCCGTCAACGCCGGGCCGTCAAGGCCGCTGCCGAAGCGGCGCGCTGAGGGCCGTTCCGCCATGACCGCTCCAGCGATTCTCGTCATCAATGCCGGTTCGTCGAGCCTCAAATTCACTGTCTTCGTGACCGACGGCGACGAACCCCGGCGCACCCTTTACGGCCAGATCGAACGGATCACGACGCGGCCCCGGTTCGACGCCCACGGTCCCGAGGGAACCCTGGACAAAGATGTGGACCTGGGCGTGGAGAGGTGTGGTCACACCGCCTGCCTGACCTATCTGCTGGATTGGCTGAAAAGCCACACCACCATCCAGGCTGCCGGGCATCGGGTGGTGCATGGCGGCATCCATTTCCGGCAGCCGGTCCTGGTCACGCCGGAGATCCTCCGCGAACTGGCGACGCTGACACCTCTGGCCCCTCTGCACCAGCCGCACAACCTCGCCGCCATACACGCCCTGGAACAGATCTACCCGGGCCTACCGCAAGTGGCTTGTTTCGATACCGCTTTTCACGCCAACAAACCCCCGGTAGCGGCCATTTTTCCCCTGCCCAAGGATCTGACCGCATCGGGCGTCCGGCGTTATGGGTTTCATGGTCTCTCCTACGAGTACATTGCCCGGGTGTTGCCGAAGGTGGCCCCGGACATCGCCCGGGAGAAGGTGGTGGTGGCCCACTTGGGCAGCGGCGCCAGCATGTGCGCCATGTACAACGGTTGTGGCATCGAAACCACCATGGGGCTCTCCACGGTCGATGGCCTGATCATGGGTACCCGTTGCGGCTCCATCGACCCTGGCGTGATCATGTTTCTTGCCCAGGAGCGCGGCATGTCGCTGGATGAGATCCGCGAGATCCTTTACAATCGCTCCGGTCTCAAGGGGGTATCCGGGATCAGCAACGATATGCGGGAGCTGCTGAACACCCCGCATCCCGATGCCGTCCTGGCGGTCGATCTGTTCATCTACCGGATTCGCCAACAATTGGGTGCGCTTGCGGCGGCCTTGGAGGGGATCGACGCCCTGGTCTTTACCGCTGGCATCGGCGAGCACTCCCCGGTGGTCCGCGAGCGGGTCATCACGGCCTCAGCCTGGATGGGCATGGTCCTGGACCCCCATGCCAATGCGACAGGCGCTCCCCGCCTGACCACCCCGGACAGCCCAGTTTCGGCCTGGATGATTCCCACCAACGAAGAGTTGATGATCGCCATTCATGCCAGGGATACGCTGAATTAAGAAACTCTTGGAGAAACCGGACATACCAGGAAGGGATGTGCCCTTCCTGGTGGGGTATGGAACGAACTCTTGACAAAATCCCCCGTAGCACCCGGCAGCGAATCGGGGTCCGGGGGGCGGGCTCCCTGGCGGGTCCAGGGCAGCGCCCTGGTGGGGTTCGGGGCGAAGCCCTGACAAAGGCTTTCATGTCCGGCTTTTCTTGGGATGATGCTGAATCGTTACGCATTTTTTGCTTCACAAAAGGGAGTTCGCCGCGTCATGACCATCATTTCCCTTGCCATGCACGATGGTGATTGGCATCTCCAGGAGACCCACTTCGGTCTTTTCAATTTGCTTGTGGGGATTTCGGGTGTTGGCAAGACAAAAATTCTTGAGGCCATACGCATCATTCGGCGAACAGGCATCAAAGACTCCAGTCGCGCAAGTGGGTGCTCATGGGTTGCAAAATTTAATATCGGCGATCACCAATACTCTTGGGAAGCTGAGTTGTCATCGGATACAGGCAGATCGCCAATATTCACCTCGCGTCCTGATGAAACCGATAGAGATCTTCCTGTTTTTGAAAGAGAAATTATTCATCTTGACAGCTCGGAACTGGTCGCCTGAAACCGGGATGAAGGCAGTTTCCTGTTTAATGGAACGCCCTTGCCAAAGTTAAAATGGACAGAAAGCGCAATTTCCCTATTGAACACTGAACCTTCCATGTCTCCTCTCTATGAGTCCCTCCAGGGAATCGTAATGAGCACTACAAACAATTCCTGGACGGACGAAATCATGGACAATCCTCCTGTTTACGATCCCCTGTCGGACATTCAATCCAATACAAGACACCCTTTGCTTGTCAAGTTGCTTGGGCTGCAAAATCATTTCGGCGACAAATTTAATCAGATCAAGGATGACTTTGTAGATATTTTCCCATTTGTTGAAGCCTTCCGCGTCGTTGGTGCCAAAGAATATTTTCCTGATTTAATAAAGACGCCTTTTGATATATGGGTTCTGGCCATCAAAGAGAAGGATGTCCAAAATTGGATTCCTGCTGTTGAACTCTCGACGGGCATGCTGCGCACCCTGAAAATACTCTTGGAGTTGTTTCTGGCCCCGAAGGGGTCTGTTTTTCTTGTCGATGAGTTTGAAAACAGCTTGGGTGTCAACTGTCTGCCCCAGGTGGCCGAGGCTGCCAGGGCACGCCAAAACGACATTCAATTCATCATTACCAGTCATCATCCCTATGTGATCAACAACATTCCTTGGACATCCTGGAAGGTGGTCACGCGCCATGGCGGTACTGTCACTGTGCGCGATGTCGAACACATTCCAGAACTGCAAACAGACTCTTCCATGGACCATTTCTTGTTGCTCCTCAACTCGGAGACGTATGAGGATGGTATCAGATGAACCTGTATTTCTTCGTGGAGGGCGAGAAGACCGAAAAGATGGTCTATTCCGCATGGGTTCCTCATGTCTTTGCCGGCTTGCAAAAGGTGGGACGAGTCGAGGATTTGCAGGGGAGCCATTTTTTCGTCACCTCCTCCATGGGGTACCCCTTCAAGAAAGAGACGCTTGAAGCTGCCGTGCATGATGCCGCACGCCACGACGCTCATTTATTCGCATGCTTCGATGCCAAGGATGAGTCGCAGGAGAAAAAGTATGGCGAAATCAATAAAGTCATTGCAAATTTATTGCATGATCTCGGAAGGGATATCTCCCACTCAACCATCATACACAACAGATGCATGGAGACGTGGTTTTTGGGAAATCGTCACTTCACGAAGCAAAATCCCCAAAACTGGCGCATGCGCGCCTGCCAGCAGCACTATCCGGTGTCAGAGCGTGATCCGGAACAGATGCCGGTGCCGGGAGATTTCAGAGGCACCCATGCCGAGTGCCATCTCGCCTATCTCAAGGCCATGTTTGCCGAACACCTCCAGATGTCATACAGCAAATCCCGCCCGGGGGCCGTGCTTGAGGAGAGCCACCTCGCTGAACTGGCCCGGAGATGCCGGGAGACGGGCCACCTGCCCAGTCTGAACGCCCTGCTGGAGTCATGGGAAGGGTTGGGAGGCAAGATTCCGGGGACGCTGTCTCAGGCCCTGCCAGGGAGCCAGACCCCTGGACCCCCATTTGTAACCGGGTGGTGAATGGTTGGTGCGGCTAGTGGCTCAACCGTGTTGATTTGATGTGCAGGCAAGCCATGAATCGGGGTCCAGGAGGCTGGCTCCCTGGCTTTGTCCAGGGCAGCGCCCTGGTGGGGTTCGGGGCGAAGCCCTGACAAAGGCTTTCATTTCCAAGCTTTTCTTGAAAGAGTGCGGAATAGTCACGAAAAGTGAACACTTTAAATCATGTTGGTTGAGCCACTAGGCAAGGTCGCGTATTTCTCGGAGAGCATGGCATGTCGGAGATAGGGGATATGTGGCAACCTGGGAGACCCGGATGGGTCGTCTTTCAGGGAAGGGAGTATGCCGAGCAATCTTTACAAGGGGAGCGAGGCAAAGGCGGCAACGGGAGTCGGATGGTTGCATGGTACCGATGAAGGCGGGTAACTCTGCTGGAGGGAAGGTGGCCACATCAGTAATCACCTTCCCGACCCCGGCGTAAAGGTAAGCGAGGACGGAAGAAGAAGCTGAAGAAGCGTTGGCCGAAGGGCAGAAATGACGCCACCAGGCGTTTGTGCGCGATTCTTGCTGATATTCGCGCATTAATGTGCGAAAATGCGTCCCATGAACGGCAACGAACTCCTCCGCAAGCTCAGAAAGTACGCCAAGGCCAACGGGCTCGATCTGATCCATGTGGCTGGACGCGGATCTGGGAAGGGGAGCCACTCTTACATTCTTCTGGGGTGCCGCCGAACGGCCATGAAATATTTGCGGAGCGAAATCAATCAGGGGTTGCTGGTCAAAATGCTGAAAGACCTTGGCTTGACCTTGGACGACATTCAATAAGGAGGTTTCCGTGAACCCGACCTATCCCTATGACCTTCATGAGGATCCCCCTGGTTGGTATATCTCGTTCCCGGATGTCCCGGGGAGCAATACCGGGGATGCAACCCGGGATGACACCATAGATGGCGCCATGGATTGCCTCATTACTACCATGGAAGCCATTATGCACCAGCGCCAGGATATCCCCCCGGCAAGCCTGCCAAACAATGGTCAGGGAACCGTGACTCTCTCACCTTTGGTGATGGCCAAATTGGCTCTTTACCAGACCATGCGCAACCATGCCATGACCAACGTGGCTTTGGCCAATGCGCTTGGCATCCAGGAGAGTGCAGTGCGCAGGCTTCTTGATCTCCGGCATCAATCACATATCGGACAGGTGGACCGTGCGCTTGCATCGCTTGGGAAGCGATTGATTGTCTCCGTTCAGGATGCGGCGTGATGGAGCGGATCCACACAGGGAGCCAGCCCCCTGGACCTCCATTCGTGGCCGGGTGGTAAATGGTTACGGTTTTCGTAGCCATTTACCACCCTCGCAAGAAAGGCCTGGATATGAAAGCCTCTGTCATGGCTTTGCCCCGTTGCAAAGCATCTCTTGCAGTGGCGCCGAATGGTTATGCGGCGCCGAGGCTACATCTTGAAACCAATACCCAACAGATCGATCGGCACGCCCGACGTGGTGGTGGTCGAGCCTGCCTCAACCATCATGCCGGTACCCGCCAGCAAAGTCGGTGTTGCACCCGGTGTGGGGGCTGTTGACGTGGCCCACCCATTCCAGGGTGAGTTCAGAGTAAATGTGCTGGTCTCGTCGCTCCCTGCCGCTCCATTCACGACAACATTGGAAGTGGTGACATTGCTGCCAAGGGTCACCGTTTGCGTCATGGAACCAATGATATATCCCGAGTTGGCCTTGCCAAACACCCCCACCTGCCATGTGCCGTTCGCGTCGTCGGCGGTGATGGCTTTGGCCGTCGCCCCGATCACGACGCCATAACCCAGGGCGACCGGATCTTTCATGTCGATCAACATGACGTTTTGGCCGTTGGCGGCTTGGTAGGCCATGGCGGTGCCGACTTCCCGGCTTTCTTGAAGGATTTGCCATTTACCCCCGCCCAGGGTATTGATCGTGCCGCTTGATCCAGGGCAGAATGGATCCGTGGCATAATTGGCGTTGGCGCAACTGTTCCACGTCCCATCGCTGCCGATACGGAAGGTGCCATACTCGGTGTTGGCCGCCACCGCTGAACAGTCGAGGGTGGGGCACCTGTAAGAGACGTAGTTGTAGGTTGCAGCCGTCGCCGCCAGGGAGGTGAGGGGGTTGCTGAACCCCACGATTGAGACCGTTCTTGTGTTGCCGTTGAAATTTTCCCGAATGGCCGCAACCAGCATGCCGCCCTTGAGAATGATGGCCTTCGCGTTCGGGATGTTGGAGAGTGCGTAGGTGCCGTCACCGTTGGCGATAAGCTTGCCGGAACCGGTTTTTCCTGTCAGGCCGTATTGGCTCTCGACGATCGTGTAGTTGTAAGTTAAACTTGAGGTATCCATGGTGTAGCTCACCAGCTCACCTGCCGCTGCCGCGCTCGTGTAGGTGACCGGACTTGGAGTGGAAGTTGTGGTGGTGGCAGCAGGGGTTCCACCACCATCCCCACCGCCACCGCCACAACCCGCCACGGATATCAGGCAGGAGAGCGCCAGTAAACCCTGAGAAAATGGCCTCGATTTCATTTTTTTCCTTTCCCTTGCAAGTTTATTACTGCATGTCATAGGGCTACGCCTTGAGGAAAAGAAAGATATCCTATCGACTGGCATCTTTCAATATATATCATTAACTGAATGTGATTTTTGAAAACAACCCTTTTTACATGATCACTTGCATGAATGATTTCAGGGGTATGACGCATGCGCAAACGATCCATCATCATGTCACTTCTCCTGGCAGCAGTTTTTTTCACGCCTGATGCCATACCCCAGGTCGGGATGGGTTTTGGTCTCGGGTCAGGCTTGGCAGCCGGCATGGCCGACCAGGAGCCCTGCCGGTTTCTCAATGATGGTGGGAAACGGGCGCCGGTTGGAGCGGTGGTTGCTCTCCTGCTGCTGGCAGGGTTGGCGTTTCTTCTCTACCGCTGGGGGGTGACGCCCGGTTTTGCCGCAGGACTCAAATGGATGACCGGTTTGTTCCTGTTGGCGTTCCTGCTGACGGCATCATGGACCTGGCGCAGTTGGCAGGATTGGCGGAAGTTCGGGGAGGTGATCTTGTCGGTGACGCCCTGTCCACCCCGCCTCGGAATGCCGATGCGGGCAGAAGTGATCCTGGCAGGGGAACCTGGACCGGGAGCGTTGCCGCCCGGGGAAGAGACCTTGCACCTCACGCTGGTTTGCGAAAAATCAACCTGGATACCGGGTTCGGATGTGGGAGAGGTCAAGGGTTGGCAGGAACAGATTGAGACTCTCTGGCAAAAGGTTCAGCAAGCCGGGAGGATACCCACGGCGTCCCATCCAACCTATGTGGCCACCTTCGATCTGCCGCAGGGGCATCCAGCCAGCGCCCCGCCAGCGTCCAAACCTCTGCACGCCCCCGCCCAACCCCAACCCGGGATCCGTTGGATTGTGCATCTTCGGGGCGATGGCGGCTTGGCTTATCTGGATCGCCGTTTTGAAGTGCCGATCTACTGAAAATCCATCTGATAATAGATGATCTCATCTTCGATGCGGCTGGTGAGCTTGAGACCGCTGCCTTCAAAGACGGCGCGCATGGGGCGGTTGGAGACCAGAGTCTCGGCGGTAAATCCCCGGATGCCGTTGCGTTTGGCGAGGGTGACGAGGTAGCGCATGACAAATGTGCCGATCTTGTGGCCCTGCCAGGCATCCCGGACCACAAAAGCCACCTCGGCGCGGTTGTGGATGGGGTCGAGGTAGTATCCACCCACGGCAATGATCTGTTCCCCGTAGGACTCGGGGATGGTGCCGACCAGGATGACATCCCGGCGATGGTCGATGTAGACGAACTGCTTGAGCTGTTGAAACGTGAAGCGCTTCAGATTGCTCATGAAACGGCGATAGACCGTGATCTGGGAGAGGGAGTAGAGCATCTCCCGTATGGAAGGTTGATCGGTGGGCAGCGAAGGACGAAACACGATCTGCTCGCCGTTTTCCAACAGCAGGGTGGTTTTCAGGTCACGCGGGGCAATCAGGGTCTTGCCATCCACGGCAGCCAACTCGGGATGGACATAGTGACGGCGGATGGCCTCGTGGAGCAAATGGGCCCGAAAGTCAGGGTGCGCGATGCTGATCATGGCCATGACACGCTCCTGGATGCTTTTGCCATGCAGGTATGCCACCCCGTGTTCGGTCACGACATAGTGAACATGTCCACGTCCCAGTCCGCTGCCGGCCCCTTCCCGGAATTGCGCGACAATGCGCGAAACCTTCCCACCCTCGGCGGTGGCGGCCAGGGCGATGATGGATTTGCCCCCAGGTGCTCGTGTGGCGCCATGGCTGAAATCGACCAACCCCCCTATCCCGGAATAAAGACGGTCGCTGATGGCATCGGCACAAAGTTGCCCGGTCAGATCCACCTCCAGAGCGGTGTTGATCGCCACCATGTGACGCTGCCGGGAGATGATGGCAGGATCGTTGACATACTCGGTGGGGTGGAAGGCGATGCGGGGATTGTTGTGGACAAAATCGAACAGTTTTTGGGTTCCAAGCGCAAAACTGGTGACAATTTTTCCCGGATCCAGGCTTTTGCGTACTCCGGTAAGACTCCCTTGCGCCACCAGCTCCATGAGGGTATCGCTGATCACGTCGGAGTGGATGCCAAGATCGTGTTTGTCAGCCAAAAAAGGGAGGATGGCCTGGGGGAGTTGGCCCAGTCCCACCTCCACGGTGGCGCCATCTTCCACCAGAGAGGCGACATGGCGGGCAATGTCGCGGGTGGTCACATCGACGGGAGTGGGTGGGTGTTCACGGAGCGGTTCATCCACGGGAACCAGCCAGTCGAGATCCTCGACGTGCAGGAAGCTCCCCCCCAGGGTGCGCGGCATGTGCCGGTTGACCTGGGCGATGACCAGAGCCGCATTGCTGGCGGCGCTCTTGACCACGTCCACGGCCACCCCCAGGCTGACCATGCCCCGAAGATCGGGTGGGGTCACCTGAATCAGGGCTACGTCCAGCGGCATCTGTCGGTTGGCAAACAGGGGAGGTATCTCCGACAGTGACACTGGGGTGTAATCCTGAAGCCCCTTGCTGGGGCCGATCTGGGCGTTGTCGGCTACGTAAAAGGTGTTGACGGTAAAAATATCCTGCAACTCCCGGGTGGCGAACGGGGAGTCGCCGAGAGTCAGCAGGTGTATGATCTCGATATCGGCCAGGGAGCGTCCGAGAAGAGCCAGGGTACGCAACAAGGCCTGGGGTTCACCACAACCGGAACCGACAAAGATACGCTGGCCCGGCTTGATGTGCGCCAGGGCCCGCTCCGGGGTGGTGACCCAGGAGCGGTATGTCTCCTGCCAATGCGGGTCGGGTGCGGTGGGCCCTGCGTGTGGATCCGGATTCATGGTTGCGGGATTGGGGGTCATGTTGGCCCCTCGTGCGGGATGAGGTTGATCCGGACTTGTCCCACCAGGGGTGGGGTTCCCGGCAGGTCCGTGATCAGGGGGTTGATCTCCAACTCCTGGATGGCTGGAAAATCGGTGGCCAACTGGCTGAGGCGTTGCAGGCTTTCGGCGATATCGTTCAGGCCTCTTTCCGAGCCGAGTTGGGAAAAAGAGCGGGTGCTGCGTAGCATCTGCATCGCCTCGTCGGCGGTGATGGGGGCCAGATGAAAGCTGACATCCTGCATCACCTCAACAGATGTGCATCCGGCGCCGAAGGTCAGCATGGGACCGAACAGCGGATCGCGCAGCATGCCGATGACCACCCGGCGCCCCGCCGGGAGGGTGCGTTCCACGGTGATGCCAGGCAGACTGCTGGCGGGAAGTTGACGTTGCAGGCGCAAGGTGAGCAGGTCGTAGGTGTCGCGGACCTCTTCAGGGTTGCGCAAACCTTCCCGGAAAAGATCGGTTGTGGCAAGGACAGGCGCCTCGGAAGCCGCCACGCTCAGGGTGACCGGGTAGCCGATACGTTCCGCCCACTCCATGGCCGCATCGACATCATCGACTGTCTGGGCGTGGGGAACCAAAAAACCATAGGCGGACAGAATCTCCCGCGCCCGTATCCCCTGAATCTGGACCTGGTGGGTGCGTCGATGGGAGTTGATGATGCGCTTGACCCGGGTCTGATTGACGGGAAAGTGGGTCACGACCCGTGGGGGGCGTTGTTGCCAGGTGTGGCGGTGGTGCATGGCCGCCAGGGCGACAATGGCCCGGGAGGGGCTGGTATACAGGGGGAGGTTGCCACCTGTCAAAAGGGGCAGGTGACCATCCGGGGAGGGCGGGGCGCCGACGAGGGCCACCAAAACCGGCTTGCGCTCATGGGGGTCGGCATGCAGGCGGAGGACGATCTCCTCCAGGGGCGCCGCAGGGAGTGGGGCGACCACCACCACCACGGCATCCACCTGGGGATCGGTCAGGAGCGTCTCCAGGGCGATGGCGTACAGGTCAGGGGTGGCCTGCGCACCCAGATCCAGGGGGACGCCGGGTTGGGGAGGCCATGGCAACACCTTTGCCAGGCTGGCCAGGGTTGCCGGTGTGGGCTCGGCGACTGTCAGGTTGACGGCATCCAGGGTATCGGCGGCCATGACCGCCAACCCTCCGGCGTTGGAGATGACCCCAACCCGACCACCGCAGGGGAGGGGTTGCCGGGCGAGGGCCATGGTAAAATCCTGGAGTTGCTCCAGGGTGTGGACGCGAATCGCCCCAACGCGCCGGAAGGCTGCGCCATAGGCCAGATCCACGCCGGGAAAACCACCTGTATGCAGCAGCGCCGCCCGTCGTCCTGCCGGGGTGATCCCCACCTTCATGACGATCACCGGTTTGGTGGCTGCCGCCTCCTCGGCGGCCTTGAGAAAGCTGGGTCCATCGCTGATGGTCTCCAGAAAGCAGACAATGACCTTGGTTTCCGGATCCCGGGCAAGCCAGGCGAGAAAGCTGACTTCATTCAGGTCAGCTTTGTTGCCGATTCCGGCCAGTTTGGCGAGGCCGATTTTCATATGGACCATCCAACCCAGCAGGGCGCTGCACACCGCACCCGATTGGGAGATGATCGACACGCCGCCGATGGGGGGGAGGGGGCCATCATGGGTGGTGGCGTTGAACAGGCGCAACCGGTTGATCAGGCCAAGGCAATTGGGTCCAAGGAGGAGAGTGCCTGCCTCCCGGCAGAGTTGGGCGACCCGTTCCTGGACGGCAGACCCTTCCGGGCCAGCCTCGCGAAATCCGGCGCTGATCAGAACGATCCCTTTGACCTGAGCCCGGATCGCCTGCCGCACGGCGGCCTCCGCTTCGGCCTGTGGCGACACCACGATGGCCAGATCGATCCCCTCCACCCCGTCCAGGGAGGGGCAACATGGCATGCCCCGAATGGCAGGAAGGCGCGGATGCACCGGATAAATTTTTCTGCCAAATCCGCCGCGCAGGAGGTTGTCCAAAATCTGGCCACCGGTCTGACCGGGATCCGTGGTCAGACCCAGAATGGCGACGCCCTGGGGATCAAACAAGATTTTCAGCACGTTACAGCAATCCTTGTGTAACCATTCAAAGCCCGGCAACCAATCGGGGTCCAGGGGGCTGGCTCCCTGGCGGGTCCAGGGCAGCGCCCTGGTGGGGTTCGGGGCGAAGCCCTGACAAAGGCTTTCATGTCCGAGCTTTTCCTGAAGGGGTGCCGAACGGTTGCACGCTTTCAGCTATTGGGGGCTGGATGATCTCTGGTTACCAAGCAGCAATCCTTGCCGGTTGGCCTCCAGCCAGACGAAGGGTGATATTTTTTTCAGATGGTCGGATGTGAACTGTTGGTCGAAGTAGTCCTGGAAATGTTGGACGCGCACTCTCTTGATGTCGGGGTCGTTTAGCTTCAGGCGGGTAATGGTATCTTCCACTTGTTTGGTTTTTTGCGCGTCAAAATCCCTGGCAGGGTAAATGTGGCCTGTGATCAATTCAAGCTGAAACCAGCCATTGGTCACGGTGAACGGGTCGAGCACATCGTCAAACTTGTTCTTTCGGTTGTTCATGGCCTGGCAGGCCAGGCGATAATTGTCCCACTCGTAGGCCAACCTGGCTTGGTGTTGGGATTTGGCGACAAAGTGATCGACCGAGGCTACCCCCAGCACTCTCTCAAAATGGATGGCAAGGTAGGCACAGATTCCCCCATAAGCCTTATAGAGATCACCCAGGGATGTGCGCCAGAAAGGGGCAAGTTCGCTCCCTTTTGAGGGAAGTTGATCGACGGCGATGCCTTTTTTGCGCAGATCGGCAAGGCCTTTTTGCCGGACATCTTTGTCAAATCCGGCTGGTTCGGGCTGGAGCTGCACGCGGATCATGTGTTCCACCCCTTTTTATCCATGACAAAGCGCCAGCGTGCCCAGAACGGATCGATATCTCCCAGGACCGATTTCAACTCCTCTTCAAGCATTTTGGCCTGGGCTGCATCAAACGCGGGTTCACTCATGAGCTTGCCGGCCTTCTCCAGGGCGATCTCAGCTTCCAGGGATCGACCGCTGCCCAGGTCAAAGGCCTCGCTGGTCAACCAATCGGTGACGTCACCGTGGCGATAGAAGGGTTGCTTGGCGATTTCGACGCGGGATGCCGGGATTCTTTTCTGGCCCGTCTGGCCCGTTGGAGAGAAGAATTTGAGAAGTTTTTGATATGCCGCTTCGTCTTCCTGACGGTAATCGAGAGCAAAATAATTTCTTAACTGAGTAGGAATCTCGCAATCATCCAGGAATATAGGGATGAATCTCCTTGTTTTATTCATAGGATCGCGTGTTATGGCCGCACTATACTCTAATTGAATCCATTGGGAACGAATAGAATGACTAGATAAGACCACTATTGCCACTTTTGCATTGCGCAACCCCTCCATAACAGCTTCTGAAATGGAATCTCCAGCTCTCAATTTCCAAACATCAATCCAGACTTCCAAACCATCGCTTTTGAGTCGTTCTGCTAACTTTAAAACCCTCGCTCTATCCTGATGGGCATAGCTGAAAAAAACATCGTACAGGTAGGTTTCATTCTGTTCTAAAGTGTCTGATGGGTCATCAGGCTGGTCTTGAAGAGGTGTTGTGCCATGGACCAGATCGATATCGAACCAGGCATCCTGGGCAGAGTCGAAAAAGGGTTCGACCGAGGCAAGAACCAAGGGGGCATGGGTCGCCACCATGAGTTGCACCCCGGCCTTAATTCCGCTCTCGTCTCCCAGCGATGCCAATGTTTCCATCAATGCCCGGATGATGCTGCGTTGCCACCTGGGGTGTAGATGGGCCTCGATCTCGTCCACCAAAAAAACAACCTGCCGGGACGGGGAGATATCAAGGAGTTGACAGGCGCTGAGGTGTTCCTGCCACACCCAGGTCAACAGGTAGCACAAGGTAATGATCCTGCGCATACCCGCCGAGGCATGCAGGATAGGCACATCCTGACCATAGGGCATCCGCAGCGTGGGGATGTCGCGGGCATCATCTGGACTGATTCGGGTCAATGGACCTGGCGCGAGCACCTCCCGAGGTCCAGGCGAGAGCATGCTGAGTGCCCGGGTCAACATTGTAAGCGGAAGTTTATTCTCCTTGAACCAACCGGCCCAGTCGGCAACCAGCCCGTTGCACAACTGCCTGCCACTGCCCCCCTTCAAACCGTCCCAAAGCTCTGCCGGGGTAAAAACATAGGCAGGTTGCCGCTCCTGCGTGGCCACTTCACCCTTGGTTCGCCAGGAGTTGCGTGCCGAGTCCCACACGGAGAAACTGCCGTCTGCCTGGCTGTAGATGACCAGGCCGGAGATGGCAGGACGCGCCCCACGTCCCGCCCAGGTTTGTGCGGGGCGGTCAAATCGGCTGGTGTATGAGACGGGTTTGGTTTTGCCGGAAAGAGTAAACTCGATTGAGGCCTCACCCGTTCCATAAGGCCGTGCCATCATCCCGGTAGAGAGCTTGTTGTTGAGCTCGGCGGGCCAGGTGCGGGTCAAGGCCCACCAGACGATATCCAACAAAAAGGTTTTGCCCAACCCATTGTCACCGGTCAACAGGTTCAGACGCTCTCCAAACTGGAGAACCATGGAGGGGGCAGGCCCGACATTCTGCAACGTCAATCGCTTGAGCATGATGCTCCCTCGGTCAGGTTCCCCCCGAAAGGTCGATCCTTTCGTGATAAATGGAGTAGTGTATCGGCACGGTATTTTGATAGTTGATGCGCTTGCGGCGCGCCTCGTCCAGCAGGTGGTAGCGGATGGTGACATCCAGCACGGCGGCTTGCGGGGCGGCGCCCATTTTGGGGAGTTCGTAGATAAACTCGCGCGGCTGCCGGGCCGCCAGCCGATTGTCCCAAAGATCGAGGATGAAAGGCCGCCACATGATGGTGCGTTGCAGCTTGTAGACTTTTTCCTGCATCACGGCGTCATGGTCGTCAAGGAGACGAAATGCAAGAGTCAGATGACGATCCGGTGTGCCGGTCGGCAGAAAATGGTCGGTGCCGACGTTGGTCAGGGTGAAGACGAATTGCGACTTGCCATCGACCTCTTCGCGGCGATGATCGACCTTCAGGGCACGCGCCACCTGGGGCGGATAGTGCCCCCCCTGGAACAGATGCCGCCCACCCTGCCGCAGGGGCCCGCTGGTGGCCATGGGCCGTGTCACGCTGGGGAGATGACACCCCACGCAATCGGGTTTCCTCTCGCCCTGGTTGATCTCATCGACAGTGCCGCAGGGGGCGATGCGATAAAACATGTCCCAGCGATCTCCAGAGACGACATGACAGATGCGGCAAGGACTCATGCCGGAAAGAAAGTTGGGATCCACCTTGACCGGGTGGGGTGACTGATCGGTGGCATAAGGGCCGATCACCTCGCCCTGACGCACATGACAGACGGCACAGGTGACGCCTTCGTCACGCAACTGGGGATCGAAGTGGGGATTGTCCGCCAGAACCGGATCCAGCATATCCTTGTCCCTATAGCGAACAACAACTTTTTCCTGCTGATTTTTCAAAGGAATATGGCAATTGATGCAAACGTGGGGGCGCTTTTCAAAGGCGCGATCCGCCTGGTAGTATTCGTCCGTCCAGGCCCGGGCGTGCATGCTCCCGGACCACTCCTGGTAAATTTCTGTGTGGCACGAGCCGCAATGCTGGGCACTGAGGGATTCCAGTCCCTTGGGGATGGGGGAGTCGATGGGCCAGGCAAATTTTTCTTCCACAACAAAAATATTTAAAGGCCGAACGAACCTCCAACCGAGAAAGAGTACGATCACCGCCAAGAGCATCCATCGAGCGTGTTGGGGACGTAAGACCATATTCTGGATCCGGAAGGAGCGCATCAGAAGGAGGTTGTTCAGGTTTGACAATTTGAACCCCCGAATCTAACAGGTTCGTTGCCCCTCCTCCAAGACAAATTTTGCCACCAACACCCGATGGGTAGAGATCATTCATGACCCATCCGGGAGGGGGGTCCGACCTGCCGGGGATGCAAGCGTCGCGGCAGGCTCATGGCGCGTTTTTTGGGTGGCTGCCGAACAGAGGGCATGGAGGAAAACTTGTTGCCTGACCTCTTCGTGTCGTACAACCATTCAGGGATATGAAAGCCTTTATCAGGGCTTCGCTCCGAACCCCACCAGGACGTCGTCCTGGACCTGCCAGGGAGCCAGCCCCCTGGACCCCGATGCGTGGTCGGGTGGTGAATTGGGACTGGTTACGGTCATATTTTGCTTTTGCATGGGAAAGATGTGGTCATGGCAGCCCGTTTCATACCAACCCTGTTGGGGTTGATCCTGATTGATATCCTTTTTCTGAGCGGATCTTTTCCGGACGGGAGCGGAAGGGTTTGGGCCGCTGACCGTGCCGTGGCGGAGAAGGGAAGCGAAGCGCTGAAAAAGGGGGTTGATGCCCAAAAAAAAGGCCACTTCGTTGTGGCGGAAACGCTCTACACCAACGCCCTGGCGGGCAAGGATCTGGACCGTGCCACCGAAGCGGAAACCCTGGCCAATCGTTGTCTGGTGCGTCTGGAACTGGGACAGCGCAACAAGGACAAGGAGAAATTTATTGCCGGATTTGATGACTGCAATCGGGCGGCATTGCTGAAACCGGACCTGGCCCATGCCTATCTTTTTCGCGGCAACGGATATTTGGCTGTCGAACAGTTTGACCTGGCAGCGGAAGATTTCAAGGTGGCCATGGGGCTGGCTCCCAGGGATCCTCTCCCCTTCTACTTGCGCGCCCGGGCCTTGTTGCGCCTGGGGCGCAGGGCGGAGGCTAAACAAAACCTGGATAATGTGCTGAAGATCCAGCCCAAATTTTCTCCGGCCCATGTGGAACGCGGCCTGATCCATCTGCAACAAGCCAACCTGACCCAGGCGCTGAAGGATTTTACCGAGGCCATCCGGCTCAATCCGGAATGGCATGAGGCCTATTTTTTGCGCTCGGAGTTGTTGGGTCGTATGGGGAAGATCAAGGAGGCCTTGGCCGATGTCGAGCGGGTTTTGCGGGGGCGACCTGATCATCCGGTGGCCATGTTTCGCCGTGGTCTGTTCCATTTGGCCCTGGGTGAGACCGATGCGGCCATTGCCGCATTCGAGCAGGCGCGTCGATTGGCCCCGGCAGACCCGCAAGTGCCTGCGGGACTGGGCATGGCACGACTGGGTCAGGGCTCCCTTGCCGCCGCCGAGGCGGACTTTGCCTTGAGTCTGCAACTGGCTCCGCATGATCCATTCGTTCTGCTTTGGAGTGCCTTGACGCGACTGAAGGGGAATCCCCAGGCATCTCTGCCAGCCCTGACCGGCAGCGAGACCGACCGGTTGGAACACTGGCCAAACCCCTTGCGCGCCTTGCTGTTGGGCGCTCTGACGCCGGATGCGGTCCTGCAATACGCCGGCAAGGTGGAAAAGGCCGGCAAGCCCATGGCCATGGCGGAAACCCATTTTTTCATGGCCCAGTACCACCTGTTGCATGGCCAGGCGTCAGAAGCGGAAAAGTCGTTTCGGCAGTACATGGCCCTCCCGGAAAAAGACCCCCTGTTGACCTACCTCGTCACCCGGGAACGGGATCGCTTCGCCACGCCGGTGGCCGGCGCTGTCGATGACAAACCCAAGACGGATGCCGTGACTTTATCGCCCGAACCTGCGGTTGTTGCTGCGGAGACGACCCCCATCATGCCATGGATCCTGTCTGCCACCCCACTCCTCCCCTCGCCGCTCTTTTTGCGCAAGGAGGATGGATCACCAGCCGATGTCGCCCCCGAACCGTTGCCCCCGGCAGAGACGGTCGAACCAGCCACATCCGCCACCCAAAACAAACAACATGAAAAACCGGTCAGCCAGGAGAAGGTCGAACCCGCCACATCCGCCACCCAAAACAAACAACATGAAAAACCGGTCAGCCAGGAGAAGGTCGAACCCGCCACGCCCGCCACCCAAGACAAACAACATGAAAAACCGGTCAGCCAGGAGACGGGTTGGCCCTTCGGCGAGGTCAAGGGGGCTGTCACGATTCTGGTCACGAACTCAAAATCTACTGATCTATCTGATATTGTTAAATATTTTCGTCGGAATGGCCTTGTCAAATCAGGCCAGCGCATGCACCTTTTGCGTACCAGGGGCAACAGAACCCTGGTCTATCTTGGCACCTTCACCCACGTTGCCGAAGCCCGAAAGCATATCGAGGGGATGACCCCTTTCTTGAAAAAAAACAATCCGACGATTCTTCCTCTCTCCAGGGTTGAAATGTTGCTGAAAACAGCCCAGGTCTTTTCCATCCCTGGCGATCCTGGCTGATCGCCGCTCGCAATTTTTCATGCAACGATTCACTGCCCGGCAACGCATTGGGGTCCAGGGGACTTGCTCTCTGGCATGGCCTTTGTCAATGTTTTTTTTGCTGAAGGTTGCACTTATGCAAAATTACAAACATTTGTAAATAGAGTGTATTTTTTGATGGAAGGAAAAAAATTCATGGGATGGCATTTTTTTCTTCTTATAAACCAAAATGATCTGTTATTATCTCACCTTATACCAAACGTTCGGGCCAATCGGAGGCAAGGGATTGCGGAAACGTTTCACACCGGGAAGTGCTGAGTGCCGGATGCGTGGCCGATCATGGATGGGCCTCGTTTTGTCGGCACTCGTTCTGTTTGGATGCGCCAGGCAGGAAGATCCGGTTGTGACATCCAAAACGCTTCTCGATCATATCCAGGCACGGGGGTTTTTGCGGGTAGTTACCCGTTATGCCCCCACGACGCTCTATGAAGGCCCGGATCGGCGCATGGGGTTTGAGTACGAGCTTGCGGTTGCCTTCGCCCGCTCCCTGGGCGTTGTACCGCGCTTTGTCTTCCGGGATGGGCAAGAGGATATTTTGGCGGCCCTGCGTGACGGCGAGGGGGATATCGCTGCCGCCGGTTTGATCCGTACCCCGGACATGGAGAAGGAGTTCTTGCTGGGGCCGGATTATCAGGAAGTGGATCAACAGGTCGTCTGCCGACGCGGTGGACAGCGCCCCACCGACCTGCCGAAGTTGGCCAAGGTCAAGCTCTCCGTGCCACGCGGCAGCATCCATGAAGCACGGTTACGGGAGTTGCAGGAGGGCGTTCCGGATCTCTCCTGGATATCTGACCCGGAGCGATCTTCCGAACGGATCTTCGAGCAGGTGGTGAAGGGTGATGTGGATTGCACCATCGCCGACTCCAATGTCGTGGACATCAATCGGCGGTATCACCCGGAGTTGGTGGTTAAGTTCCCTGTCCATGAGACCCAATCTCTGGCCTGGGTGTTGCCGAGCCAAGCGGTGGAACTGCAACAGGCGGTTTCGGCATGGTTCCGCGCCATGGGCAGGACTGGTCGGCTGGGAGAGTTGGAAGATCGCTATTTTGGTTCTCTCAGCCGCCAGTACGATTATGTGGATAACCGGGCCTTTATCCGCCGTATCGACGAACGGTTGCCTGATTTTATCGCCAGATTCAAGGATGCCGGAAGACGTTACGGCATTCCCTGGCCCCTGCTGGCCGCGCAGGCCTATCAGGAGTCCCACTGGGATCCCCAGGCGATCAGCCCGACCGGTGTCAGGGGGATCATGATGCTGACGCAGGAAACGGCAGCGACGCTGGGAGTGAAAAACCGACGAAATCCCTACGAAAGCATCCGTGCGGGTGCCTGGTATCTGGCTGAGATGCGACGACGATTGCCGCCAGAGATCAAGGATCCGGATCGAACATGGATCGCCCTGGCGGCGTACAACGTTGGACTCGGGCATCTGATGGATGTCCGGGAGATCGTCAAATCGATGGGCAAGGATCCTAACTCCTGGAAGTCGGTACGCGAAGTGCTGCCCTTGTTGGCCAATAAAGATTACTACTCCAACACAAAACACGGCTACGCACAGGGGATGGAGCCGGTCCATTATGTCCGGAAAATCAGGTATTACTACGATGTCCTGGTGCAGCGCGAAGCCATGCTGAACCGGCGTTCCACCCTTCTGGCCCAAACGCACCAACCGGACGATGGCGCTACCCGGATGGCCCAGTTGGATGTTCCGGATTTGAAAAATCCTTAAAGAAACTGTTGAAGTCTGGTACATCCGGGGCTGGCGGTGCCTTGTGGCTGGTGGCGGCGTAAATGGCGTGTGCCAACAAGCCACCGGACAGAATCATGCCCAAGCCGGCCACGGAAAGGGCCAAGGGAAAAGACGAGTTGATCCCTGTCACCAGCAGCAGGATGGTGGCGCAGTGGGTCACGAAATGGATGCGGGTCGTGCGCTCCGGGAGCAGATCATCCATCATGGGGAGGTTGGGAACCAGACCTGCCAAGCGGCTGAAGCGGTGAAACCAAACCAGAAAGGGAACTATTTTGTAGAGCATGCCAAAGATGATGGAGGAGACGCCACCCCAGAGAAAGATCACGGCAAAAAGGAAGCGCCAACGCTCGGCGTCGGTAATGGGCCAGATGATCGGCAACAACAGGCTGATGCCGCCACACCCCAGGCCAACAAGCCAGAACTGATAGGTGACATCCGCAATCTTACGCTTGCGGGCGGCAAAGATTCGCTTCATGGCCAGGGCGTAATAAACGATGGCCACGCCGGCGGGAAGCGCTGTCAGCCAGACCCAGACCGGTTGCCCCGCAGCGAACCACAGAGCGGCAGGCAGAGCGATGAGCGTTGTACCCAGACCGACCAGAATTTTGTTGCCAACAGCAACGGGAAACATGGGCATGACATAGAACATGGGCAGAACCTGCATGGAGACGCCTATGATCAACGTGCCCATCCACCCCAGCAGACCCCAAACCAGGTGCATGCCGAGCAGTGTCTCCCGATCAACGTTCAGAAATCCGTGCGCATACTCCCCGAGAAAAATGGCACCCAGGATCAACACCCCCGACAGGGAGAGGAGGGCGATGCGCATGGCATGCACGGTGGGATGCCTGACAGTGGTTTTGACAAGGGCACGGCCTGTCTGCAAAATGAAAAACCCCAAGGCGATGCCCAAACCGGCTGAAGCCACCAGCAACAACCAGCGGTGGAGGCCAAATCCGATCTCCAGGAAAAAGGTGATCACCCCGATGATCAGCCCGGCATGGACCCAGGGAGCCAGTCGCAGCCAGGGCATGGGCAGCCCGGCCAATACCGGAATCATCTGGTACATGGCGCCGAACATGACCATGCTGATCCACCCCAGAACGGCAAGATGGGCGAGAGCAATGGTTTGGGGTGACAAGGGAAACTGCCAGAGATCAGGGCCCCAGCCAAAAACGACAACCCCCGCGCAGGCTATGAACAAGGGAGCGGTCGCAAAAAATCGGAATGGTATGTGGAGAGGAGGGGCTTGGTCAATGTGTAACCCACTGGTGGAAATCATGTTTCAATCTCTCTTGGGGAATTGAGTAGCCCTATTGGAACACATCATCGATAGTCTTGGCGTCCAAAATGTTCTCCGCCCATTTTACCAGGGTTGCAAGGTCAGCCGCGATGAGCTTTGTATGGACCCATTCCGGGACCACACCAAATTGTCGCTCAATGAGCCGCCGAAGGGAGCGCATTTCACCTTCGCGAAGACCTTTCATTTCACCCTCACGCAAGCCTTCCTGGCGGCCTTCCTGGCGGCCTTTCGCTTCCCACTGCTTCGTCCATTCCTGCACAGTTTCGGCCAACATGGCATCGACCTCCTGCAAGTCATTCAACTCCGGTATCGCCTGTCCCGACACGCGCCGTGGCAGCAGAACGCGCCCCAGCATCACGGTGAAGGCCCTCCGCAGACTTAGCTGCTTCGGCTCCTGCAACCAATCGACCAGATACCCAACGACTGTGCGGATCTCCTCGGGCGTTCGGCTCTGTTCCAGACGGCACAACGCCAGAGCCAGATTTTGCTTTTCGGATAGATCCAGCTTGGCATACCGAAGCTGGTCGATCAACAGATACCGCATCCGGGGCCGATATCGATCCAGCCCTCCGGGGGCTGGATGGATCAACGCCTCCACATCCAAAGCTGCCGTCCATACCGGTTTCCCATTGTAGAGGACCAGCGGCAACACCGGCGGTAGCCGATCTTCCTCTTTGATCTGCCCGGACTTGATCAGATCCTGATACAGCAGCCCGACATAGACGAGCACCCGGACGGCCATGTACTGATCGACCGTGCTTTGGAACTCCAACCCACTCCTCTTTCACGAACTCCAGCAGGAGATCCAGCACCATTTCCGCATGGCTGAAGAGCTGTTTGTAGCCCGAGTCGATTTCCGCCAACGGTCATCTCCATTCATCAAGGGAGGCAACCTGCAAGGGCATCCAGCGTTTGGTTCTACCCGCTGTATGCCTCTGCCGACAGGATCGGGCCTTAGAAGGTGTAGTTGACCCCCATGAATGGACCCTTCGTGACGTCGGGTTCATCATAAACGGCGCCTGTATTCAAAGGGGATTCCACAGTTATTTTTTGATACTTATAACCCAACTGCAAACCAGCTTGTGGCATGAAGTCCGGACGATAGACGACACCAACCTCGCTTGAAATGTAGGATGTTCCGCAGTTTTTGAAAACAGCATCACTCACGTAGGAGGCAGAGTAGCTGGTTTTTCCACCGACGCCATAAGCCAAATTTCCGATGAACGAAAAACGGTCATAGAGAGGCGCTGCAACGACGAGTCCAACAAATGGCGACTTGACGGTCATGGTGTCTGAGTCACTTCTATTAAACTTGGACTAGTCGACACTAAGTCCCACTTTCGATCTTTGTTCAAATATTTATAGCCTGCTGCAACCCCAAAATTCGGCAAAATCATGTAGCAAATACTTAGATCGTATTCTGTCTTCTCAATTTGTGTATTCTTAAAAGTGTTTTGTACGATCTCAATTGGCGCATCTGGGCGGTCTTCCATCGTCGCAATATAGGAAGTTTGCATATCATCTATGCCATATTTTTTTTTGTGTTATAACTTCCTGTAATAAAAAATTTCCGGTACATGACGGACATGTTTGGGATGATATTGACCCTGGCGCCATTCGCTGGCGTAGAATCATAACCATTTGCTTTGCCATTACTGCCAACACCAGCTCCAAAAAACGTCGCATAATCGCTATACCACCCCCTCATCCCCACAGTCACCGCCCAATCGCGTTGTCCGGTCACCTCTTCATTTTTTACTGCTCCATTCTGACCCCCCCCTTCGAATGGGCGGACTCTTCCGCGATCCTGACGGCCTCTTTCAGGAGTTCCTGGGCCTTGCGATGGGAGTCATCGGGCAGATCCTGGGCCTTGGTGGCAGGGGGAAGGGCCGACTGGGCCGCCAGGAGAAGCAGAGAGGCGGTCAACCATTTCGTGGTGGAGAGTTTGCCGTGGTTTGTGGTGTGTCTATTCATGCTGATATCCTCCGATGTGGTTTCTGACGATGAGCAAAAAAACCTGTCCTCAAACAAATATGTTTAAGATAAGATGCGAGCTACCGCCCAGCCCCGACCAACCAGACAAGAAGGGTTGATTATTATATTTATAGATGTAAATCTTGACTTGTTAAGCGACGGACGGCTTACCCCCACCAGTTCCATGGAATCGAGCAGCGACGTGCCAAAACAACCCATTGTTTGTGTGTCGTCAAGGGCTTTGCCAAGATTTATGGAATATGGACGATTTTAAATTTAAACTTAATAAATATTAAAAAAATACAAGATTATAATTTAAATCTATGAAAACAATCTGAACTGTTTGAGGTTTCCGACAGGTTTCATGGGAGGGGTGCGCAGGTGGAAACTGCAAAACACGGCGCCTGTGGGGGAAACTGTCGTTCTCGGTGCCTCTTGTCCCTGTGAACCGCTTGCGGCCCATTGACTTGCGTCAAGGCGCGGAGGCATGGTCCCGGAGAAGATGTCGGCGGGGAGTGCCCCCTTGTTCATGTGACAACGGCATGGTGCGACAACGACACGATGCACGACCAGAAAAAAGAGGAAGGGATACATGAGTGATGCATTGGATTTGAGCGGAACCGATTCTGCCCAGGCTTGGACGCTGTTACAACAAAAATTTGCCGCCGCTGCACCCGGCGAGGCGCTTGAGATTCTGATCTCTGGAGATGCCGGGGGGCTTCTGCGGGAGATGCAAAAGTCGCATTGGGGGGCATTCGACTGGGCCCCTCTGGAGGAGGTGTCCGGCCAGGGGAGGTATTGGGTACGAAAATTGGACAAACCTTCGCAAAAAAGACGCCTCAACGAATTTTTGACCAGTGACCACCGGCGTTGCGACAGCGTGTTCACCACCCTGGAAGAAAAAGCCGCTGCCGGTGACAAGGAAGGAACTCGTCTGCATTTCCAGCGCTTTGAAAGAGGTATGCACCGCCACTTCAAAATGGAGGAAGATCTCTTTTTTCCCGCATTTGAGGCCCGCACCGGTATGACCCGTGGACCGACCATGGTGATGCGCATGGAACACGAGCAAATGCGGGGCATTTTGAAGCAGATGCGCCAATCCCTGGAAGGGGGTGATGTCCATGGCGTGGCACGGGCTTGCAGCACCCTGCTGATGGTGATGCAGCAGCATAATGTCAAAGAAGAACAAATGCTCTATGCCATGGGTGAGATGCACCTGGGAGCGGAAGGGGATGCCCTGACGTTGCAGATGCAGGCTGTGGTGTGATGGATCGAGGCTGATACCCCCTGCTTATCCTTCAGATTCTTCCTGGCGTAACTTCCGGATTGGAATCAGAATCCTCGGCCATGCCCAGAAAGGGTTCCGTTTTTTCGGGAAACCGGGAGCCGGGTGGAGTTTTTGTAGGCGGAGCGGACACGGGCAGCGTTCCGGTCCAGGGGGGGGCAGTTTTGATCAGCGGGAGGATCGGTCATGACGGGAAGTCCGCTTGGGCGGCACAAGGCAGATTGGGTCTTCATGGTCATGATGATCGTTGGTTTTCTTTATCAGATCGTCATCTTTCATCGGGTCATGCAGGTCGCTCCGGATGTTGGGTTCACGACAGATGAAGTGTTTATGAATCTGGCGAAAAATCTGTACGAACACGGTGTCATGGGAGACAGGATCGATGCGGCGGGGAACGTTGTTCCCAACACCTGGCGCACTCCGTTGTTTCCAGTGGCAGCGGCTCTCGTGTATGAGATCTTGGGGCCTGAGACCCGCTGGGCTTTGGTTTTGAACAACGCCTGCTATGGCCTTGCCGTGATTTTGACCTTTTTTCTTGGCCGACGATTACACCCGTGGGGAGGGGTGTTCGCCGCCTTTTTTGTCCTTTTGGATCCGATCTTTCTCTATACCGTGAACTCCGTCATGGCCGATGCGGCGTTTCACCTGCTGGTGACCTGGCTGTTGCTGCACATGATCTGGATGTTGCAGGAGGGTGTGACTTATCCTCGGGTTGCCGTATTGGCCATCCTGATCTCCCTCCAGGAGTTGGCCCGACCCGCCGGGATGCATTTGTGGATGGTGGTCTGCATCACCCTTCTGGCCCACCTCTGGCGCCGCGCCAGTTGGCGTCGCATGGCCGCATGCATTGCCATGATCCTGGTGGTCCACTTTGCCACGGTGGGTTTGTGGAGTCTGCGCAACGCCCAGGCTGGAGGTCTGTTCAAATTTGTGGGTATGAGCGGGGATCATCTCCTGCGTTTCCACTTCCCCGTGGTGGAGTCGGAACGGCTCTCCATCTCGGTGGATGAAGGATCGCGCCGGATCCATGAACGCTTCGATGCCGACTTGAACAAACTGCAAACGACCAAAGAACAGGAAGCCTTCGTCGAGGCAGCCAACAAGACAATGTTTCTGGAAACCTTTCCCTGGTCTCTCTGGGTCATGGTCAAAATGTTTCCGACGCTCTACATCGGATTTCCGCCGGACTTTTTTTCCCTGTTCCACACTCCGGAAGAGAGATCCCGATTTGACGCCTACCTGCGCGAACATGCCACCTACTCCAGAAGCTGGAGCGAAAAGGTCGCGTTTTTTCGCCATCTCTTCGACCATGGCTACGGAGTCACACTCGGCATGGGCATTTTGACCAAGATCGTCAATTCGGCCCTCTTGATCCTGTCTGTCGTTGGAGCCTGGGGCATGTGGCGCGGAAAGGATCGTGTACAACGTCATATTTCATTGTTTCTGACCCTGTTTTTTGTGCAGATGACCTTGATTTCAACCGTGTATGGCATGGGCCGTTATCGTTTGCCCATCATGCCGGCGGTTTATCTCCTGGCCTTCCATGCTCTCTGGATGTTTTTTCACTCGAAAACCATCTCCGTAAAAACGGCGCCGACCGGGAAGCCGGTGGGTGTTTCACCAGGGCCGAAGGCTGTTCGACAGAGGTGATGGGCATGTTGGCACGTGTTGGTACCGTCGCTCTGGAAGGGATCGCCGCCCGCCGGGTGGAGGTGGAGGTGGACCTGAGCCGGGGTATGCCGTCCCTGAACATGGTGGGGCTGCCTGACGGGGCTGTGCGCGAGGCGAAAGATCGGGTGCGGGCCGCCTTGAGCAACTCCGGGTTTCAGTTGCCCAGCTTGCGCATCACCATCAATCTGGCCCCCGCCGACCTGCCCAAGGAGGGGAGTGGCTACGATCTGCCGGTCGCCGTCGGGTTGCTGGCGGCCATGGGGTCTGTGCCTGCCACCAGCACGGAGGGTCGTGTTTTTTTGGGAGAACTCTCCCTGGATGGGCGGCTGAACGCCGTTCCGGGGTCTTTGCCAACCGCCCTTTATGCCCGGCAGGAGGGGATCCGAGAGGTCATCGTTCCGGAGGCCAATGGCGCCGAGGCGGCCCTGGTTCCCGGGATTCAGGTCATCGCCGTGGCGACCATCACGCAACTGGTGGCGCATCTGCGCGGGGCGCCACCGCTGCCGCCACTACCGGCCACGGAGTGGCAACAATGGCTGGGACGCATTGATCCGGGTACACGGGAACTTGCCGAAGTCAAAGGGCAGGAGTTTGCTAAGCGAGCGCTGGAGGTGGCAGCCGTCGGAGGACACAATCTGGTCATGAGCGGGCCACCAGGATCCGGGAAGACCTTGTTGGCCCGTTGTATTGCCGGCTTGCTGCCGCCCTTGTCCCTGGACGAAGCCCTGGAAGTGACTGCTATTTGGTCCGTCGCCGGACGCTTGACCCAGGGCTCCCCCCTGGTGGGAACCCGCCCTTTCCGTGCGCCGCACCACACGGCATCCGCCATCTCCCTGATCGGTGGTGGTTCATCTCCTCGCCCCGGTGAGGTCAGCCTCTCCCACAACGGCGTGCTCTTCCTGGATGAATTGACAGAGTTTGGACGTACCACCCTGGAGGTTTTGCGCGAACCTTTGGAGGCGGGCATGGTCACCATCTCACGCGCCCAAAGAAGCGCCAATTTTCCCGCCGTTTTTCAACTGATTGCCGCTTTCAACCCCTGTCCCTGCGGCCACATGGGCGACCCTTATCATGAGTGCCGATGTTCGTCCAGTCAGGTGGCGCGTTATCGGGCCCGTCTTTCCGGTCCCCTGTTGGATCGCATCGATATTCACATCCAGGTGCCGCCGGTTCCCGTGGAGAAGCTGATGCACTTGCCGGGAGGAGAGAGGTCGGCAACAGTCCGGGAACGTGTCATGGCTGCCCGGGATCGCCAACGCGAACGTAATGGACCGGGTTGCCTTAACGCCACCTTGCAGGGTGCAGATCTGGAATGTCACGCTGCCCTGGATGCGGAGGGGACGGAGCTGTTGCGCCATGCCGCCAAGCGTCTGGGATTTTCGGCGCGCGGGTTTCATCGCATTTTGCGCGTGGCCCGCTCCATCGCCGACCTGGAACAGGCCGAACGCATCCATGCCGGGCACCTGGGAGAAGCGATCCAGTATCGGTTGGAGAGTGGCCTGAATGCGTCCGGGACGTGAACCCATGTTTGTCGGGTCGTGTTGAAAAGACACAAAACAGTGACCATTCAGAATCTTGTAAGTGAAACGGAGTCCAGGGGTCTGGCTCCCTGGCAGGGCCCTAGACAGCGTCCTGGTGGGGTTCGGGGCGAAGCCCTGACGAAGGCTTTCATATCCAGGTTTTTTTTGGAAGGGTACTGAATGGTTACGGGTCGCAAAAAAAGCCGGGAGATGGCCACCATCTCCCGGCTCTTTAATTCAAACCAGGCTCGGATCAGCCCAGATTGCTGGCCACGAAATCCCAGTTGACCAGATTCCAGAAAGTTTCGACGTATTTGGGACGTGCATTGCGATAGTCGATGTAGTAGGCATGCTCCCAGACATCACAGGTGAGCAGGGCCTTTTTGTTGTGTTTCACCGGGGTGTCGGCATTGCTGGTGCTGAGGAGATCCAGCGAACCATCCGGATTTTTCACCAACCAGGCCCAACCGGAACCGAAAGTGGTGATGGCGCACTTGCCGAAGGCCTCTTTGAAGGCGGCGAAGGAGCCCCACTTGGCGTTGATGGCATCGGCCAACTTTCCCTTGGGTTCACCCCCCCCTTTGGGAGAGAGGCAGTTCCAGTAGAAGGTGTGGTTCCAGACCTGGGCGGCATTGTTGAACATGCCACCCGAGGAACGCTGAACGATCTCGTCCAGGGATTTGCCCTCGAACTCCGAACCGGGCAACAGGCCATTCAAGTTGGTGACGTAGGTCTGGTGATGTTTGCCGTAGTGAAACTCCAGGGTCTCCTTGGAGATGTGGGGCGCCAGGGCATCCATTCCGTAGGGGAGGGGAGGCAGGGTGATCGACATGGGGTCATTCCTTCTTCAATGGGCAGGTTTGATGGCAATCGGTCAGTCGACCGACAGGATTCCTTACAGCTTGTTGGCGTGTTGCGCCAGATATTCGGCCACGCCAGCTGTGGAGCCCTTCATGCCGGGTTTGCCTTTTTGCCAGCCAGCCGGGCAGACCTCCCCATGCTCCTCGTTGAATTGCAGGGCATCAACCATGCGCAGCATTTCATCGACGTTGCGGCCCAGGGGCAGATCATTGACCACCTGGTGCCGAACGACGCCAGCCTTGTCGATCAGGAAGGAACCACGCAGGGCAATGCCGGGACCGAACTCAAGATCGTAAGCCTTGGTGATGGCTTTGTTGATGTCAGCCACCAGAGGGTATTGCACGTTGCCAATACCGCCCTTGCTGATTTCCGTGTTTTTCCAGGCCAGATGGACGAAGTGGGAGTCGATGGAGACGCCGATCACTTCGGTGTTGCGCGATTTGAACTCGTTGAGACGGTGGTCGAAGGCGATGATTTCTGAGGGGCAGACGAAGGTAAAATCAAGGGGGTAGAAATACAGGACGACGTATTTTCCCTTGTAATCGGACAGAGAGATCTCTTTGAAGCTGTTGTCGGGCATCACCGCAGTGGCTTTGAAATCCGGGGCCTGTTTGGTCACCAATACACTCATGGGGCTTTCTCCTCTAATGGTACGCTTGATTTATTATGTATATGATTTACAACATGTTATTCGACTTGCCACGATGGCCTTGCCTGGATAAGGGAGCCGATGTTGGATGGTTGAGTGGAGCTTTGGCAAGGTGGGGATGATCCTGTGAACTCACTCGACATCTTGGAGCCTGGAAACGGATGGTAATGGGACAGGCTGTATACGTCAAGAGAAAAAAATGGTATACCATCAAAAATGTCGTGATTTTGTCGGATGTGACGATGGCTTCATTTTTTGCAACTATTCGACACCCTTGCAGGAAAAGCTTGGATATGAAAGCCTTTATCAGGGCTTCGCCCCGAATTTTCACCAGGGCTCTGTCCTGGACCTGCCAGGGAGCCAGCCCCCTGGATCCCGATGCGTGGCCGGGTGGTGGATAGTTACTGACATAGTTACCAATTTTTTTTGGAGGAGACAGGGGTGGTCACCAATCTGGTGGGTACGCGAATCCGTGCCATACGAACGATGCGCAAATGGACGCAGCAACAACTGGCCGACTTGGCGGGCATTCCCAGGGCCACGTTGGCAACGGCGGAACGTGATGATGGCAACCCATCCCTGGCGGTTGTGTTCAGGATCGCGACTGCGTTGGGCATGCCGTTGGACGATCTGGTCGAGGCGGCGGAAAATTTGATTCAGGTTTACTCCAGTGAGCAGATGCCCCGGGTCAGTTCGGGAGATGGGGTGTATCGGGCGGTCACCGTCTCTCCGCCCAATGTTTTCCATTTTTTTCAGCAGGCCTTTCATTTGCAGCCTGATTCCACTTACGATGGGAAACCCCACCCGCCTGGGAGCGAGGAGTATCTGTACATTCTGCGCGGCGAGGTGATTCTTGACGTGGCTGGAGAGTGCGTGTGTTTGCGGGCCGGGGACAGTGCCCGGTTTCGTGGCAATGTTTTGCACTCGTACCGCAACGCCTGCCAGGAGGAGGCATGGGGGGTCGTCACGATCCTGGATGGCGTCGGGAAAAAAAACGGGGTGAGTTGACTTGGATCATTCAGCCGAGTAAACTCGAATAGAAACAGGATATTTGATTTTGCGTTCGGGGTGTTTTTTCGGGGTTGGATGTGGGTGCCGTGTCGAGAAAAGAATTATATACCCTTGACCCTGGTGTTGCTTTCTGGTAACTCTGCTTGGCTATTCTTGGAGGGGTTCCCGAGCGGCCAAAGGGAGCAGACTGTAAATCTGCCGGCTCAGCCTTCGAAGGTTCGAATCCTTCCCCCTCCACCACCTCTTGCGTTGTTGCAGGGGGCTCTGGAAAGGGGAAGGGGTGGGGCTTGAACAGGCGGGTGTAGTTCAATGGTAGAACGTCAGCCTTCCAAGCTGATCACGGGGGTTCGATTCCCCCCACCCGCTCCAGCTTGGAAGCTTTGTTGTGTAGGCGACTTTATCGCAGCAGGTTTGCCCATGTAGCTCAGTGGTAGAGCACTTCCTTGGTAAGGAAGAGGTCATCGGTTCAATCCCGATCATGGGCTCCATCATCAACTTTGCGGAACTGGCCACCTGAGAACATATCACCGCCTTATTATGAGTTGGGAGAAATTGGCATGTCCAAAGCGAAATTCGAGCGAACAAAGCCGCATGTGAACATTGGTACCATCGGCCACGTGGACCATGGCAAGACGACGCTGACGGCGGCCATCACCAAGGTCTTGGCGGAGAAGGGATGGGCCGAGTTCATGGCCTACGACAAGATCGATGCGGCCCCGGAAGAGCGCGAACGTGGCATCACCATCTCGACCGCCCATGTGGAGTACCAGACCGCAAAGCGTCATTATGCCCATGTGGACTGTCCGGGCCATGCGGACTACATCAAGAATATGATTACCGGCGCCGCCCAGATGGATGGTGCCATCCTTGTGGTCTCCGCCGCTGACGGCCCTATGCCCCAGACGAGGGAGCATATCCTCCTGGCGCGTCAGGTCGGTGTTCCGGCTCTGGTGGTCTTCATGAATAAGGCTGACCAGGTGGACGACCCGGAGCTTTTGGAACTCGTCGAACTGGAAGTGCGTGAACTCCTCTCCCTCTATGAGTTTCCGGGTGACGACATTCCCATCGTGGTGGGCTCCGCCCTGAAGGCCATGGAAGGGGATGCGGGTGAGATGGGTAAGGGCGCCATCGAAAAGTTGATGGATGCCGTGGACAGCTATATTCCCCTGCCGGAACGCCCCCTGGAGGGCGCCTTCCTGATGCCCATCGAGGATGTTTTTACCATCTCTGGGCGCGGTACGGTGGTGACGGGACGTGTGGAGCGCGGCATCGTTAAAGTTGGTGAGAGTGTTGAAATCGTTGGTTTTCAGCCCACGACCTCGACCATCTGCACCGGCGTTGAAATGTTTCGGAAGCTCTTGGATCAGGGACAGGCCGGCGACAATATCGGCGTCCTCCTGCGCGGCACCAAGCGCGACGAAGTCGAGCGCGGACAGGTTTTGGCCAAGCCCGGCTCGATCACTCCGCATAAGAAATTCAAGGCAGAGTGCTACATTCTGACCAAGGAAGAGGGTGGCCGTCACACTCCTTTCTTCTCCAACTATCGCCCGCAGTTTTATTTCCGGACCACGGACGTGACCGGTATCCTGAAGCTGCCCGAGGGTATGGAAATGGTGATGCCAGGAGACAAAATCTCCCTGGAAGTGGAGTTGATCTCCCCTATCGCCATGGAGCAGGGGTTGCGTTTTGCCATTCGTGAGGGTGGCCGGACCGTTGGTGCCGGTGTGGTCGCGACGGTTATCGAATAGAAGTTGGCCTTGATGTCTGGCTTGGCCGGCGGGGTCTTGAACAAGATCCCGCTGGTTTCGTCTTTGCAACCCCATGCGAGGGTAACGGGGCTGAGAATTCGGTCTCGGAGGATTTTTGTATGCGTGATCTGATCAGCCTCAGTTGCGAAGAGTGCAAGCGGCGCAACTATACGACGGACAAAAATAAACGTACCAAGCCGGAGAAGTTGGCCCTGCGCAAATACTGTCCGTTCTGTCGCAAACACACCCTTCACAAAGAAGGGAAGATCAAGTAGACTGTCCGGTTTCATGGGTGTGACAGGGGGGCGGCGGCTGTTAGTGAAGGACAGTAGCTCAAGTGGTAGAGCATCGGTCTCCAAAACCGGCGGTTGGGGGTTCGAGTCCCTCCTGTCCTGCCACCGCAGCAGCCTGTGTCGCCAGTGCAGGTCGGGATTTTTGATTGTTCACAGCCGGTCCCCTCAAGGAAAAGTCGGTTCGACATGATTCAAGTATCCGAGGTCAAGCAGTATCTTTCCGACGTCCGCAACGAGTTGCGAAAAGTGGTTTGGCCCACCCGGAAGGATACCAGCAATACGACCATCCTTGTTCTCGCCATGGTTTTTCTGGTCTCTCTGTTCCTGTGGTTGATCGATAGCGTTTTGTCGCTCCTGGTGCGTTTGGTTGTCGGCTGATGCCGCTTCGGAAGCGTTGATTCAATACAGCCTGAAGAGAAGTCGTCAAGAGTCATCCATGGCCAAGAAGTGGTACGTCATCCATGCCTACTCCGGGTTTGAAAAGAAGGTCAAACAGGCCCTGGAGGAGCGTATTCGCCTGACCGGTCGGGCGCATATGTTTGACGAAATCCTGGTTCCGTCTGAGGACGTTGTCGAGCTGCGCAAAGGGAAGAAGGTCACCTCCGAACGGAAGTTTTTCCCGGGCTATGTCCTGGTCCGCATGGAGTTGAACGATGAAACCTGGCACATGGTCAACGAAATCCCGAAAGTGACGGGGTTTTTGGGTGGTGGTGGGCGCCCCCAGCCGTTGGGTGACCGTGAGGTCGACAAGATTTTGCGCCAAGTCGAAGATGGTATGGAAAAACCCAAGCCGAAGGTGCAATTTTCGGTGGGTGAGAGTGTGCGTGTGGTGGATGGTCCGTTCGTCTCCTTCAATGGGGTTGTCGAAGAGGTGGATGAAGACAAAACCCGGTTGAAGGTTTCGGTCAGCATATTCGGTCGCGCCACCCCGGTGGAATTGGAATTTGTCCAGGTCGAGAAACTGTAGGGAAAAAACATGGGAAAGAAAATCACGGCCTACATCAAATTGGAGGTTCCCGCCGGAGCCGCCAAGCCGAGTCCGCCGGTTGGTCCGGCCCTGGGCCAGCATGGGCTGAACATCATGGAGTTTTGCAAAACCTTCAATGCCAGAACGCAGGGTATGGAGCCGGCTACCCCGATTCCGGTGGTGATCACGGTCTTCCAGGATCGCACCTTCACGTTTGAGTTGCGCACGCCGCCTGCCGCCTACTTTCTGAAGAAGGTCGCCGGCGTGGAGAAGGGTTCGGCAACGCCTGGGCGGCCACCCTTGGCCGGCAAGGTGACTTGGGCGCAGATCGAGGAGATCGCCAAATCCAAAATGCCGGACATGAATGCCAAGGATCTGGAAGGGGCCAAGCGCACCATCGCCGGTTCTGCCCGTTCCATGGGCCTACAGATTGTCGAGTGAGGTAAGAGACCATGGCGCAACGCGGTAAACGGCTCAAAAAAATCTATGAAACTTTGGATCGCACCAAGGCCTACCCCCTGGTTGAGGTGGTGGGGATCTTAAAAGAGGGTGCAACAGCCAAGTTTGACGAGACCGTGGAAATTGCCCTTAACCTGGGCGTGGATCCTCGCCATGCCGACCAGATGATCCGTGGTACGGCCATCCTGCCCAACGGCACCGGCAAGGTGGTGCGTGTCCTTGTCTTCGCCAAAGGAGACAAGGTGGCCGAGGCGCTGGAAGCTGGGGCGGATTATGCCGGCTCCGATGAACTGGTCGAAAAAATCCAGGGCGGCTGGACGGACTTTGATCGGACGGTTGCCTGCCCGGATGTCATGGGTGTGGTGGGTCGGCTTGGCAAGGTTCTCGGTCCCCGTGGTTTGATGCCCAACCCCAAATTGGGCACCGTGACCTTCGATGTCGCCAAGGTGGTGCGCGAGATCAAAGGCGGGCAGGTGGCCTTCCGGGTGGAGAAAGCCGGCATCCTCCACGCAGGAATCGGCAAAGCCTCCTTTGCGGCTGAACAATTGGCGGACAATATCAAGGTCATGGTTGAGACCATCCAGAAGTTGCGCCCCTCCACCATCAAAGGAACGTTCATCAAAAAAATATCCGTCTCCACGACCATGGGTGTGGGCGTCAAGGTTGATCCGCACTCGCTGACGTCGTGAGACGATCCGGATTTAGGGTCCAAGACAGCAGGTGAGTCCCTCCGTCGGGTCTCGTAAATGATCATTCGGCCTGCCGAGACAAAAGGAACCCCGGGCCCCAGGCGCCTTTTGCGTTGGACAGATGCAACCCCAGGGGAGCCAAAAGGAGGAGACCAACGTGAATCGGGAGGAGAAAAGTCAGGTCATCGACGATGTGCGTGCCACACTGGAACGGTCCAAGGTGGCGGTCGTGGCCCATTATCGCGGCATGACCGTCGGCGAGATGACCGAGCTGCGCAAAAAGTTTCGGGAGTCGGGAAGTGAGTTCAGGGTGGTCAAAAATACCCTGGCCAAACGCGCTGCGGAGGGAACCCCCTTTGCGGGACTTGCATCCCTGCTGACCGGACCAACCGGTTTGGCCACGTCCATGGATCCCGTGGCACCGGCCAGGGTACTGGACGGGTTTGCCAGTGGTCATCCCAATTTGCAGATTGTGGGTGGTGTCCTGGACGGAAAACTTGTGGATGCCCAGGGGATTACCGCGCTCGCCAGATTGCCGTCGCGGGAAGTTCTGCTGGCCCGGATGCTTGGATCGATGAATGCGCCGATCCAGGGTTTCGTCGGGGTTTTGGCTGCCGTGCCGGGGAGTTTTGTCCGTGTCCTGGCCCAGATCCAGAAACAAAAGGAAGAACAGCAGGCGGCCTGAGCCGATCCCCTCGGATGGCTCGCAACCTGTCAACAACATGGTGTTTTGAAAAATTTTCAGGAGTTGAACATGGCCCTGTCCCGTGAAGAGTTGATTGCAGAAATCGAAAAGATGACAGTCCTTGAGCTGTCCGAGCTGGTCAAGGCGCTGGAAACCAAGTTTGGCGTCTCGGCGGCTCCTGCTGCCGTGGCTGTCGCGGCCCCAGGGGCCGGTGGTGGCGCCGCTGCGGCGCCCGCCGAAGAAAAAACCGCCTTCGATGTGATTTTGACGGATGCCGGCGACAAGAAAATCCATGTGATCAAGGCCGTTCGGGCCATCACCGGCCTGGGCCTCAAGGAAGCCAAGGATCTGGTGGAAGGTGCCCCAAAAGTTGTCAAAGAGGGGGTCAGCAAGGAAGATGCCGAGAAGTTCAAGAAGGAGTTGGAAGAGTCTGGCGCCAAGGTTGAACTCAAGTAAAAAAACCAAGCGTTTGCTTTGTTCGTAAACCCCGCTTTCGGGAAGATCACTCTCTCCCGAAAGCGGGGTGCCATGCATCGACTCGACGGGTGCGTACCGGGCGGCTGTGGCGCATGATGGCGCGTGCGGCGTGTTCCGGAGAAGTCAGTTGCTGCCGGTTTCGTGATCGGTGCGAGCTTGGCCAGTTTTCAAAGTCGGCAGAGGAAATCCGATGTCACTGAGCTTTACCGAAAAACAGCGTTTGCGCAAAAATTTCGGCCGGATTCCAACAATCATTGATATTCCAGACCTGATTGCCATCCAAAAAGAGTCCTTTGCACGGTTTCTGCAGATGAGCAACATTCCGGACAGCCGGGATGATGCAGGCCTCCATGCGGTTTTTCAGTCGGTTTTTCCCATACATGATTACGCCGGCGCCGTGACCCTGGAGTATGTCAATTTTTCTCTCGGGGAACCCAAATACGATGAAGACGAGTGCCTTGCCCGCGGCATGACCTTTTCGGCGCCGTTGAAGGTGATCCTGCGCCTGGTGCTGTGGGAGGAAAATGAGGATACCGGCGCCAAAACGATCAAGGAGATCAAGGAACAGGATGTCTACCTGGGGGAGATCCCCCTGATGACGGACACCGGGACTTTTATCGTCAATGGCACGGAGCGGGTAATTGTATCGCAGATGCATCGGTCGCCCGGCGTGTTTTTTGATCATGACCGAGGCAAGACCCATAGCTCGGGCAAGTTGCTCTTTTCGTCCCGGATTATTCCCTACCGTGGCTCGTGGCTGGATTTTGAATTCGACCCCAAGGATCTGCTCTACGCCCGGATCGACAGACGCCGCAAGATGCCGGTCACGACGTTGTTGCGTGCCCTGGGTATGAATCCCGAGGAGATGCTGGCGCGGTTCTATGACACGGAACCCTTCCGGAAAAAGGGCGTTTTATGGGAGAAACGGCTCAATCCCGACCAGTTGCTGGGCAGCCGCCTCAACTACGCCATCGTGCATCCCCAAACCGGAGAGGAGATCATCCGGGCCAAACGCAAAATCTCTGCCCGGTCCATCAAAAGACTCCAATCCGAGGGGCTGGACTGGATCCAGGTTCCTGCCGAAGATCTGGTCGGGCGTTTTCTCGCCCATAATATGCAAAATAATGCCGGTGAGTTGATCGCCGAGGCTGGGGCCGAAATCACGGAGGCGATGCTCAGCGTTTTTGAAGATAATGGTATTGAGGAGATCGTTACCCTCTTCATCGATTATGTCAACGTGGGCCCCTACCTGCGCAACACACTGGACCTTGACAAGAATTTGAGCCAGGACGAGGCCCTGATCGATATCTATCGCATGATGCGGCCTGGGGAGCCCCCCACCATCGAAGCGGCCAAAAACCTGTTCACCAATCTTTTCTTCAAGGCTGACCGCTACGATCTCTCCACGGTGGGCCGCCTTAAGATGAACAAACGCCTCAGCCTGGAGTGCGACCTGAATATACGCATCCTGCGTAAGGAAGATATCCTCGGCGTGGTGGATATCCTTTTGAAGTTGAAGGATGGTCACGGCAAGGTGGACGATATCGACCACCTCGGAAACCGGCGGGTGCGTTCGGTGGGAGAACTCCTGGAGAACCAGGTGCGCATCGGGTTGGTGCGGATGGAGCGGGCTATTCGTGAGCGACTCTCGTCCACAGAGCCGGAAAATTTGATGCCGCATGACGTGCTGAATTCCAAGCCGTTTTCGGCGGTGATACGCGAATTTTTTGGGTCCAGTCAGCTTTCCCAGTTCATGGATCAGACCAATCCGTTGTCTGAGATCACCCACAAACGTCGACTGTCGGCTCTGGGACCGGGTGGTATGACCAGGGAACGGGCCGGTTTTGAAGTGCGCGACGTTCACCCGACCCACTATGGCCGTATCTGCCCGATCGAGACGCCGGAAGGACCGAACATCGGCCTGATCAACAGCCTCTCGACCTTCGCCCGAATCAATGCCTTCGGCTTCATTGAGAGCCCTTATCGGCGGGTCGCGGATGGCCGGGTCTCGGACGATGTCGACTACCTCTCGGCCATCGAGGAGGAAAATTTTGTCATCGCCCAGGCCAATGCGATCCTCGATCACGAAAAACGGTTCGTCAGCGATGTTGTCCAGTGTCGGCACAAGCTGGAGTTTACCATCGCCACCCCAGACCGCATCCAGTATATGGACGTCTCCCCCAAACAGATCGTTTCGGTGGCGGCGGCGCTGATTCCCTTCCTGGAAAACGATGACGCCAACCGCGCTCTGATGGGCTCCAACATGCAACGTCAGGCGGTGCCGTTGATCAAGACCGACGCGCCGCTGGTAGGCACTGGCATGGAACCTGTCGTGGCACGGGATTCAGGCGTGACCATCGTCAGCCGTCGAAATGGGGTGGTGGAAGAGGTGGATGCCTCCCGCATCGTTATCAAGGCCGACGAAGAGCCTGGTTCCAGCGAACCGGGCGTCGATATCTACAATCTGACCAAATTTGCCCGCTCCAACCAGAATACCTGTATCAACCAGGTGCCTTTGGTCAGGGCGGGTGACCGTGTCCGCAAGGGTGACATCGTTGCCGACGGACCCAGCACCCAGTGGGGAGAGCTGGCCCTGGGACGGAACGTTCTGGTCGCCTTCATGCCGTGGAATGGCTATAACTTTGAAGACTCCATCCTGATCTCGGAACGACTGGTCCAGGATGATGTATTCACCTCGATCCATATCGATGAATTTGAAGTCATGGCCCGTGATACCAAGTTGGGGCCGGAAGAGATCACACGGGATATGCCCAATGTGGGCGAAGAGGCCCTGAGCAACCTGGATGAGTCCGGGATCATCTATGTCGGCGCCGATGTCAACGCCGGGGATATCCTGGTTGGCAAGGTGACCCCCAAAGGGGAAACGCAGCTCACCCCGGAAGAGAAGCTTCTGCGCGCCATCTTCGGCGAAAAGGCCTCTGATGTGCGAGATACCTCCCTGCGACTGCCACCGGGTATCTCCGGCACCGTGGTTAATGTGCGGGTCTTCTCCCGGCGTGGCCTGGAGAAGGATGACCGGGCCAAACAGATCGACGAAGAAGAGATCGCCGCCTTGCGCAAGGATATGGTCGCCGAACGTCGTATCATCGAAAATGATGCGGATGATCGTATCCGGCGCCTCATGCTCCACAAAGCAGTCCGCTCCGCACCCCGCTTGCAATCCGGTCATACGATCGAGGAGCATTGGCTGCGGAACGCCAGCAACCGGGATCTCCAGGATGTGCTCCTTGACGATGACGTGGTCACCCAGCAAATCGAGGGAATTCGTGCCCAGGTGCTGAAGGCGGGGCAACGTTTGCAAAAACGCTTTGAGAGCAAGGTGGAGAAGTTGGAACGAGGGGATGATCTCCCCCCGGGCGTTCTGAAGATGGTCAAGGTGTACATCGCCGTCAAACGTAAGTTGCAGCCCGGCGATAAAATGGCCGGACGTCATGGCAACAAGGGCGTCATTTCCAAAATCAATCCCGTGGAGGATATGCCCTATCTTGAGGATGGCCAGCCGGTCGATATCGTGTTGAACCCGCTGGGTGTGCCCTCGCGCATGAATGTGGGACAGATATTGGAGACCCATCTGGGCTGGGCCGCCAAAGGCCTGGGAAAGAAAATTGGCAAGCTTCTGGAAAAATGCCGCCAGGGAGAGTCTGTCGAAAATTTGCGCAACTACTTGCTGACCATCTACAACCATGAAGATCAAGCCACTCCCTTGAACGAGTTGACCGATGCGGAAATTCTGAATCTGTCCGACAACCTCAAGGAGGGCGTCCCGGCAGCGACCCCCGTGTTTGACGGCGCCCGCGAAGAGGAGATCGTCAGTTGGCTAGAACAGGCGGGTTTGCCCCCCTCCGGCCAGGTGCGCCTCGTGGATGGACGGACGGGAGATTATTTCGACAGGCCGGTGACTGTCGGCTACATCTACATCCTCAAACTCCACCACCTGGTCGACGACAAGATCCACGCCCGATCCATTGGACCCTACTCCCTGGTGACCCAGCAACCTCTGGGGGGCAAGGCCCAATTCGGTGGACAGAGGTTTGGCGAGATGGAAGTCTGGGCCCTGGAGGCTTATGGCGCCTCCTACACCCTGCAGGAAATGTTGACGGTCAAGTCCGATGACGTGGCTGGACGCACCAAGATATACGAGTCCATCGTCAAGGGTGATGATACGTTTGAGGCGGGAATTCCTGAATCCTTCAACGTCCTGGTCAAGGAGTTGCAGTCTCTTGCCCTGGATGTTTCACTGGTAAGGACCCCGGAATGACCATCGTTCTCCCCCTTGGCCACGGCGTGGCCGTGGGGGGAGGGGTGGATCCGCGCAGATCGACCGGAGGCGTCAATTGAATCAAAATCTGTTCAAACTTTTTTCCCGGCCAGTGTTGGGTCAGAGTTTTGATGGGATCAAAATATCCATCGCGTCGCCAGAGAAGATCCGCTCCTGGTCGTTTGGGGAGGTCAAGAAACCCGAGACCATCAACTACCGGACCTTCAAACCGGAACGGGATGGGCTTTTTTGTGCTAAAATATTTGGTCCGGTCAAGGATTATGAGTGCCTCTGCGGCAAGTACAAACGCCTGAAACATCGGGGCGTGGTGTGCGAAAAGTGTGGCGTCGAGGTCATTCAGTCCAAGGTTCGCCGCGAGCGCATGGGGCATATCGAACTGGCGTCGCCCGTGGCCCACATCTGGTTCCTGAAATCCCTGCCCAGTCGTATCGGCCTGCTCCTGGATATGACCCTCAAGGATTTGGAGCGGGTTCTCTATTTTGAAAATTTTGTCGTCCTCGAACCCGGCATGACCCCCTTGAAAAAAGGTGACCTGCTCACAGAGGATCGATTCGGTCAGATGCAGGATGAGTATGGCGACGAGTTTACAGCTGGGATTGGCGCCGAAGCCATTCGGGAGATGCTCTCCCGGTTGAATGTCGAAGAGGATATCATCCGGTTGCGGGATGAACTGGCGGCGACCAATTCGGAAGCGCGGCGGAAAAAAATTGTCAAGCGCCTGCACACCCTGGAGGCGTTCCAGGAGTCTGGGAACCGTCCGGAGTGGATGATCCTGGAGACCATTCCGGTGATACCGCCAGAGTTGCGACCCCTGGTGCCCCTGGATGGCGGTCGTTTTGCGACCTCCGATTTGAATGATCTCTACCGGCGGGTGATCAATCGCAACAATCGGCTCAAACGACTGTTCGAGTTGAAGGCTCCCGATATCATTATTCGCAATGAAAAGCGGATGTTGCAGGAGTCCGTGGATGCCTTGTTCGACAATGGCCGGCGGGGGCGGGTCATCACTGGAACCAACAAGCGACCGCTCAAATCCCTTTCGGAGATGTTGAAAGGAAAACAAGGTCGCTTCCGCCTGAATCTGCTTGGCAAGCGGGTGGACTATTCGGGGCGGTCGGTGATCGTGGTGGGGCCGGATCTCAAGCTGCATGAGTGCGGCCTGCCGAAAAAAATGGCGTTGGAGTTGTTCAAGCCCTTCATCTACAACCGGCTGGAAGAGCGCGGGTTGGCCACCACCATCAAGGCGGCCAAGCGCATGGTGGAGAAAGAAAAGAGCGAGGTGTGGGATATTCTCGAAGAGGTGATCCGCGAACACCCCGTCATGCTCAACCGGGCGCCGACGCTGCACCGGCTCGGCATCCAGGCGTTTGAGCCGAAATTGATCGAGGGGAAGGCCATTCAGCTGCATCCTCTGGTGTGTACGGCTTTCAATGCCGACTTTGACGGGGACCAGATGGCCGTGCATGTTCCGCTCTCCATCGAGGCTCAGATCGAAGCGCGCGTCCTGATGATGTCGACGAACAACATTCTCTCGCCCGCTAACGGTAAACCAATCATCGTGCCGACCCAGGATATCATTCTGGGCTTGTATTACATGACCTCGGAACGGTTGAACGTGTTGGGAGAGGGGATGATCTTCTCCTCACCCCTGGAGGTTCGCCAGGCCTACGACTCTGGTGCGGTCGGCCTGCACGCCTCCATCACCTGCCGGTTTCGGGGGACGCGGCAGAAGGCCACGGTGGGCCGCATTTTGTTGACGGAAATTTTCCCTGAACAGATTCCTTTCGATCTGATCAATCGGCTTATGACCAAAAAAGAGGTCGCCAAACTGATTGATGTGGTCTACCGCAACTGTGGCACCAAAGAGACGGTCATCTTTGCTGACCGTCTGATGACCGTGGGTTTCAGTTTTGCTGCCCGGGCCGGCATCTCGTTCGGCAAGGATGACATGGTGATTCCCAAAAGCAAGCGGGCTTTGGTGGAGGACTCTCAGGAGAAGGTCAAGGAGATCGAGCGCCAGTACATCGAAGGCTTGATCACCGAAGGTGAAAAATACAACAAGGTGATCGATATCTGGTCCCACTGCACGGAGCGGGTTGCCGACGAAATGATGAAGGGGATTTCGTCGGAGAGCATGGAGGAGGGGCGCGAGCAGTTGTCGTTCAACTCCATTTTCATGATGGCGAACTCCGGGGCCAGAGGTTCGGCGGCCCAAATCCGGCAGTTGGCCGGGATGCGCGGTTTGATGGCCAAACCATCCGGCGAAATCATTGAAGCCCCCATCACGGCGAACTTTCGCGAAGGGTTGACGATGCTGCAGTACTTCATCTCGACCCATGGCGCACGCAAAGGTCTTGCCGACACGGCCCTCAAGACGGCCAACTCTGGGTACTTGACGCGGCGGTTGGTGGATGTGGCCCAGGATTGCATCGTGCGGGAAGAAGATTGTGGTACCTCGGAGGGGTTGACGGCCACGGCCCTCCTGGAAGGGAACGATGTGGTGGAGTCCCTGGCGGATCGTGTGTTGGGACGCACCCCGCTGGAAGATGTGGTGGATCCGATTACGGACGAAAAGCTGGCTGAGTGCGGCAGAATCCTTGACGAGGACGATGTGGAGCGGATCGAAAACTCCAACGTGGAGAGCATCAAGATTCGTTCGCCCCTGACCTGCGCAACGGAACGGGGCGTTTGCGTCAAGTGCTACGGACGCGATCTAGCGCGGGGTACCAAGGTCACCATCGGTGAGGCCGTCGGTGTCATCGCGGCGCAGAGCATCGGTGAACCGGGAACCCAATTGACCATGCGTACCTTCCACATTGGTGGTACGGCTTCACGGAAGGTGGAGCAATCCTCTCTGGATTCGCTGCATGGCGGCGTGGCCCGTTTTCACAATCTCACAACGGTGCAGGACCGAAATGGACGGTATGTGGTGCTCTCCCGCAATGGCGAGGTCTCCATCCATGAGGTACGCTCCGTGGATGGTGTCGAAAGTGGCGGTGAAGCCATGATATCTGAGTTGGAACTGGGCCGGGAACGGGAACGGCATCGTGTTCCGTATGGCTGTCGTTTGATGGTGGGTGATGGTCAACGTGTTGAAAAGGGCCATACTTTTGCCGAATGGGATCCCTTCTCCTCGCCGATCATCACGGAAATCGAGGGTATCATCAAGTTTGGCGATCTGGTGGAAAACCACACCCTGCGGGAGACGATCGACGAAACGACGGGATTGAGTTCCCGTGAGGTGACGGACTGGAAGAGTCAGGGGCGCAAGACCGACATGCGACCACGCCTGACCCTGAAACATCCGGAGTCCGGTGAAACCCTGGTGATGCCCAACGGTGCGGAGGTGCGTTATTTCCTGCCGGTCGGTGCGGTGATCATGGCCATGGAAGGGGATCATGTCCTGGCCGGTGACATCATTGCCAAGGTTCCTCGTCAGACATCCAAGACTCGTGATATCACGGGCGGTTTGCCACGGGTGGTTGAGTTGTTTGAAGCGCGCAAGCCCAAAGAGTACGCGATCATCTCCGAGAATGAGGGGGTGGTTTCGTTCGGCAAGGATCTCAAGGGCAAACGCCGCGTCATTGTGACGGCAGAGGTGGGGGAACCCCGGGAGTACATGCTGCCTAAAGGGAAACAGTTGGCTGTCAATGAAGGTGATTATGTTCGGCGTGGCGAACCACTGATGGAAGGTTCTCCTGTGCCCCAGGATATCCTTAAGATTTTGGGGCTGGAGGAGCTGTGCCGCTTCATGGTGAACGAGATCCAAGAGGTTTATCGACTGCAAGGCGTGCGCATCAACGACAAACACATCGAGGTGATCGTGCGCCAGATGTTGCAAAAAGTGGCCATCGTCGATCCGGGAGACACCACCTTTGTAGCCGGTGAATCGGTTGAGAAGAGTGAGTTCGATCGAGAAAATCTCAAGGCACTGGCCCATTCGGGACGGATCGCGACATCGTTCCCGTTGTTGTTGGGTATCACCAAAGCCTCGTTGTCGACGCCGTCGTTCATATCGGCGGCCTCTTTCCAAGAGACGACGCGGGTCTTGACGGAGGCATCCATCTCGGGTCGAGCAGATACCTTGAACGGCTTGAAGGAGAACGTCATTGTTGGACGGTTGATCCCAGCCGGGACGGGGCGCGCTGCTGGTCTTATGAAAGTTATGCAGCCTGATTCGAACAAAGAAGGCGGGAGCCAGGTCGGCAAGGGTTGAAGGCGGAATTAACTATTTTTTAAAAAAGGTGGTTGACTTCCGTGTATAATAGCTTATCTTCGTGAGTTCCCTGGCTCGAGGGATTTGTGGATCGTAACAAAGGTGGGAGTGACCTCAGATATGCCAACCGTCAATCAGCTGCTGCGCAATGGGCGTCGGCCACAGAGCAGGAAGAATAATGTGCCGGCCATGCAGAGTTGCCCCCAAAAACGTGGGGTATGTACGAGGGTTTACACAACGACCCCCAAGAAGCCGAACTCTGCTTTGCGTAAAGTGGCGCGTGTTCGCCTGACCAATGGCCATGAAGTGACGGCCTATATTCCTGGCGAGAGTCACAATCTGCAAGAGCATGCCGTGGTTTTGATTCGTGGTGGCCGCGTCAAGGATTTGCCAGGAGTTCGGTATCATATTCTGCGTGGCACCCTGGATACGCAAGGGGTCAAGGATCGGAAGCAGGGTCGGTCGAAGTATGGGGCGAAAAGGCCCAAGTAGCCCTGTGGCGATTGCAAGCGCCCATGGTTGCCCGATAGGGTCGCAGGTGGCGCGTTTGTTAAGATGAAGAGGGTGTTTGCGGGGCTGGTCAGGTGTGGAGTGGTTTGGTTTGACCGGAACAAGGCCATAGCAGGGGAGTCAACTGGATGTCCAGGCGTCGTGAAGTTCCAAAAAGGGAAATCGTACCGGACCCGGTGTATGGGGATAAACTGGTCACAAAGTTTATGAATTGCCTTATGAGAGATGGCAAGAAATCCCTTGCGGAGCGTTTGTTCTACGGTGCCCTGGAGATTGTTGGTGAGCGGGCCAAAGAGGATCCTCTGAAGGTGTTCAAGGATGCGCTGGATAATGCCCGCCCGACGGTTGAGGTTCGTTCGCGCCGAGTTGGTGGCGCCACCTACCAGGTGCCAGTCGAGGTGCGTCCAAGCCGCCGGCAAACTTTGGCGATACGTTGGCTCGTCGGTTTTGCCCGGAAACGGGGTGAGAAGACCATGCGGGAGCGCTTGGCAGCCGAGTTGATCGAAGCGGCAGCGGGGCGCGGCGCGACAGTCAAGAAGCGGGACGATACCCACAGGATGGCTGAGGCGAACAAGGTTTTTGCCCACTATCGGTGGTGAAACGGTTTGACATGGAGAGGGGTGCGCACGCATCTCCAAATTTTGTTCTTTGACAGGGGTAGGCAGTGGCGAGGGAAATACCACTTGCGCAGGTGCGGAATATCGGCATCATGGCGCACATTGATGCCGGCAAGACGACTGTAACGGAACGTATCCTTTACTACACCGGGCGCTCCCATAAGTTGGGTGAGGTGCATGATGGCACCGCAACCATGGACTGGATGGAGCAGGAGCAGGAGAGGGGCATCACCATCACGTCGGCTGCGACCACCTGTTTCTGGAAAGAGAACCGGATTAACATTATCGATACCCCAGGGCATGTGGATTTCACCATTGAGGTGGAGCGTTCACTCCGGGTTCTCGATGGGGCGGTTGCCGTCTTCTGCGCCGTTGGTGGTGTACAGCCGCAGTCGGAAACGGTCTGGAGACAGGCTAACCGCTACAAGGTTCCCCGGGTTGCCTTTGTCAATAAAATGGATCGCATGGGAGCGGACTTCAAGCGGGTCGTCAACATGATCCGTGACCGCCTCGGCGCGTCGGCGGTCCCTCTCCAGATTCCGATAGGTGTGGAAGAGACATTCCGGGGCATGGTCGACTTGGTCTCTCGTGAAGCCCTGCTGTTCGATGACGAGTCCCTGGGCGCCAAGTTTGTCGTAGCGCCCATCCCGCCTGACATGCAGGAAGAGGTGGAAGAGGCGCGTCTGCTGCTGCTGGAGACAGCCCTGGAACAGGACGATGCCCTCATGGAGAAATACCTTGAGGGTGGTGAGATATCGCAGGAAGAGTTGACTGAATGTATCCGCAAGGCTGTTATTGCCAACAGTTTTGTGCCGATTCTTTGTGGGTCGGCCTTCAAGAATAAGGGCGTGCAGCCTTTGCTGGATTCCGTGGTCAATTATTTCCCGTCGCCCATTGACACGGTCGAAGTTCAAGGGCACAAGATGGACTCGGACGATGTACTGGTCCGCAAGCCAGACGACGCCGAACCATTTTCGGCGCTGGCCTTCAAAATCATGTCGGACCCTTTCGTGGGAACGCTGACGTTTTTCCGGGTTTATTCGGGGACATTGGCATCCGGATCCTACGTTCTTAATTCCGTCAAGGACAAGAAGGAGCGCATTGGCCGAATTCTGCTCATGCATGCCAACAAGCGTGAAGATATTTCGGAAGTTCGCGCTGGGGACATTGCGGCGGCTGTTGGTTTGAAGTATACCACCACCGGCGATACGTTGTGTGATCCTAATAAACCGGTGGTTCTGGAACGGATGGTGTTTCCAGATCCCGTCATTCACATTGCCATTGAGCCTAAGACAAAGGCAGACCAGGAGAAGATGGGTATTGCTCTGGGACGTTTGGCCCAGGAAGATCCCTCCTTTAAGGTTCAGGTCGATCACGAGACAAACCAGACCATTATTTCCGGGATGGGTGAGTTGCACCTGGAAATTCTTGTTGATCGCATGCAGCGTGAGTTCAAGGTGGATGCCAACGTGGGTAAGCCGCAGGTGGCCTACCGGGAGACCTTGACCAAGAGTGTCGAGAGCGAAGGGCGATTTATTCGGCAGAGCGGTGGGCGCGGTCAGTTTGGGCATGTGTGGTTGCGTTTGGAGCCCAACAAGCCTGGCGCAGGTTTTGAGTTTTTAGATGAGATTCGAGGCGGTGTTGTTCCCCGCGAGTATATCCCCGCTGTGCAGAAGGGGATTGAGGAGGCACTGCGGAGTGGTGTGTTGGCCGGCTATCCGGTGGTGGATGTTCGGGTTGCGCTCTACGACGGTTCGTACCACGAGGTGGACTCTTCGGAAATGGCCTTTAAGGTGGCTGCCTCCATGGGGTTCAAGTCGGGCTGCGAAAAAGCCAGACCCGTCCTTCTGGAGCCTGTCATGGCGGTCGAGGTCGAGATGCCTGAAGAGTATATGGGCGATATCATCGGGGATCTCAACTCGCGGCGAGGGCAGATTCAGGGTATGGACTCCATCGGCACAGCGCAGATTGTGCGGGCCATGGTTCCTCTGGCAGGCATGTTTGGGTATGCCACGGATATTCGTTCCATGACGCAGGGTCGTGCCACATATACGATGCAGTTTGATCATTATGAGCAGGTGCCTGAGAGTGTTGCCCAAGAGATTATTGCGAAAGCTAAAGGGTAGAGTCGGTGCCGGGTAGAGTTCAGGGTTGTTGAGGTGGCAGGCTCCGATGGTGGGGTCGCGACCGGTTGGCGTCGGTGTAAAGATGAAATGAAGGTTCCGGCTTGTGGTGCGTTGCGGCGCTGTGGTGAGATGCGGTGGGTCGCACCGGGGTTGAGTCGATCATGGAAATGCGTTCGGTTGGTCCGCGGCGGGAAGCTGTAAGGCCAAACAACGGGGCTGTCAGGTGGAGTGAATTTGGATGGAAAACCAGAAAATCCGTATTCGGTTGAAAGCGTTTGATCACCGTATACTCGATCAGTCCACGGGCGAAATTGTCCAGACGGCTCGCCGCACCGGTGCTGAGATTCGTGGGCCTATACCTTTGCCCACCAAGATCAACCGCTACACGGTGTTGCGCTCGCCGCATGTGGATAAAAAGTCCCGTGAGCAGTTTGAGATTCGGACACATAAGAGGTTGATTGATATTGTCAATCCTACACCGCAGACGGTGGATGCCTTGATGAAGCTGGATTTGGCAGCCGGTGTCAACGTGGAGATCAAGCTGTAAAGTGGTGCTGGCGCGGACGACGCTGTGAAAGGCGTGGAATGCAAGAAGGATTTGAAGGAAGGATTTGGGGATGCGCGCAGGACTGATAGGCCGGAAGCTGGGAATGACCCAGACGTTTTCCGAACAGGGTGAGCGGTTGCCTGTGACCGTGTTGCAGATGGGTCCGTGTCCGGTGGTGGCCAAGAGAAGCCAGGAGACGGATGGCTACAATGCCGTCCAGATCGGCTTTGAGGAGAAAAAACCCAGTCGGGTCAGCAAACCTGAGAAGGGTTACTTTGCCAAAGCGAACATTCCCCCGCAACGGCTCCTGAAAGAGTTTCGGGTCGACAACCCGGAGGCCTACGAGGTTGGGCAGCAGCTCTCCGTGGATCTCTTTGCCGTCGGGCAGTTGGTTGATGTAACGGGGCGCAGTATAGGCAAGGGCTTCGCCGGGGTCATGAAGCGTTGGGGCTTCAAGGGTGGCAAGGCTTCGCATGGTGCGCACAAGGTGCATCGTTCCCCTGGTTCCATTGGCCAGCGGCAAACCCCAGGGCGGGTTATGCCGGGCAAGAAGATGGCGGGTCATATGGGTGACAGAAATGTCACAGTCCAAAGTCTGCGGGTGACGGCGGTGGATACCGAGAAAAATCTGCTGATTGTACATGGCAGCGTCCCCGGCGCGGAAGGTTCGGTGGTCCTGGTCCGGGACGCCGTCAAAGAGGGTGAGCAGAGCTGAAGGGCCATGCCATGATTGAACATCCGCTCAAAGATGCAAACAACCAGGAATTGCGCCAACTTTCTCTGAAAGATGAGACTTTTGGGCGCCCGGTGCGAGAAGACCTTCTGGCCCGTATGGTGCAGTATCAGCTGGCCAAGCGGCGTTCCGGAAGTGCTTCCACCAAGACCCGGTCCGATGTACGCGGTGGCGGCAAGAAGCCCTATCGGCAGAAGGGGACGGGCAATGCGCGTCAGGGTACCATCCGTGCTCCCCATTACCGGACGGGTGGTGTCGTGTTTGGGCCGCATCCGCACAGCCACGCGACAAAGTTGCCCAAGCAGGTGCGTCGTTTGGCTCTGCAAACCGCCCTCTCGGTGAAGCGACTTGATGGAGACCTGATTTTGTTGGACAAGCTGGATTTTGCCGAAATCAAGACCAAGGCGATGCGCGCCATTCTCAGCAATCTGGGGGCTGAGCGTTCCGCCTTGATCGTCATTCCCGCCGAGGACCGGAAAGTACAGGTGTCGGCTCGGAATCTTCCCGGGATTTCGGTTATTCGGGCAGAGGGGGTCAACGTTTATGACCTGCTGCGGCACGAAAAAGTGATCATGACCGAGGCTGCGTTGAATAAAATCGAGGAGAGGCTGGCATGAGCGACGCATTGACCTTGTTTGGGGTCTTGCAGGCTCCCGTGGTGACCGAAAAATCGACGATGGTCATGGCCAAGGGGAACCAGGTGGTATTCAAGGTAGCGACCTGGGCTAACAAACCCCAGATCAAGGCGGCTGTTGAGTCGTTGTTTAAAGTGACGGTTCTTGATGTCAAGACCCTCAACATGATCGGCAAGGAGAAGCGTTTCGGCAAGACGGTCGGACGCCGGAGTGATTGGAAAAAAGCCATTGTTCGTTTGGCCGAAGGCCAGTCGATCGATTTCTTCGAGAAGGGATAACCCGAATTCGGGAGGCCACGCATGGCACTCAGGAATTACAAGCCCACCTCCCCCGGGCGACGTCAGCTGATTACCGTCGACTATTCCGGGTTGTCGAAGGAGGGGCCGGAAAAGAGTCTTCTTGCCCCTTTGCCAAGTCGGGGCGGCAGGAATAATTACGGTCGCACAACGGTACGCCATCAGGGTGGTGGTCATAAGCGGCGCTACCGCATTGTCGATTTCAAACGCGACAAGCATGGTATCCCGGCCAAGGTGGCCAGTATCGAATATGACCCGAACCGGACAGCGTTCATTGCATTGCTGGCTTACGCCGATGGTGAAAAAAGGTATATTCTGGCCCCACAAAGGTTGGAGGTGGGGGAGACGGTCATATCGGACATAAAGCCGGGTGTCGTTGACATCAAACCCGGCAATGCCATGCCGTTGCGGATCGTTCCCGTTGGTACGATTCTGCATAATGTCGAGATGAAACCCCTCAAGGGTGCCCAGTTGGCTCGTTCTGCCGGCAGCTCGGTGCAGATGATGGGTAAGGAAGGGAAGTATGCCCAGTTGAAGTTGCCCTCCGGCGAGATGCGTATGGTTCTTCTCGATTGCATGGGGACGGTTGGCATGGTCTCCAATCCGGATCATGGCAACATCAAGATTGGCAAGGCGGGAAGGAATCGGTGGATGGGGATTCGTCCTTCAGTTCGTGGTGTGGCGATGAATCCCGTAGACCATCCGCACGGTGGTGGTGAAGGGAAGACCTCGGGTGGACGTCACCCAGTGAGCCCATGGGGGCTTCCGACCAAAGGTAAGAAGACCCGGAAGAAGGGCAAGCCGTCTGATCGCATGATCATGCGGCGCCGGTGATCGGGTAAACTTGTGAGGTGAGAGGTGGCTTGTGGGACGGTCAATCAAGAAAGGCCCCTTCTTTGATGCCTTTCTCCTGAAGAAGGTGGAGAAGCTCCGTGGCGATGGGCGCAAAGAACTGATAAAAACCTGGTCGCGACGTTCGACCATCATACCTGAGTTCGTTGGGTATACCTTTGGGGTTCACAACGGCCGGAAATTCGTTCCCGTCCTGGTAACGGAGAACATGGTGGGACACAAGCTCGGGGAGTTTTCCCCAACGCGGACCTACCACGGTCACGGTGGCGAAAAGACCAGCCGCCGATAAGACGAGGACAGAAGCATGGGAAGCGAAGCTGTAGCACAAGCCCGATCGGTTCGGGTTTCTCCCACGAAGGCGCGATTGGTCGTTGACCAGATTCGCGGGCTAGGTGTGGATAAGGCGCTTGAGTTGCTGACTTTTTCCAAGAAGCGTGTGGCCAGAACCATCAAGACGACCCTGGGTTCTGCCATCGCGAATGCTGAGAATAATCTTGGATTGGATGTGGACACACTTTATATTCTGCGTGCCTTCGTGGACGAGGGGACCAAGATGAAGAGGTTTCGGCCACGGGCCAGGGGTCGCGCGTGCCGCATTCTCAAACGGACGTCCCACATCACCATCGCGGTGGGATTCAAGGAATGATCGGGGCTCGACGCAAGACGAGAGAGGACGATTAAATGGGGCAAAAGGTACATCCGACCGGGTTTAGGCTGGGCAACACCAAAACCTGGGATACCCGGTGGTATGCGGACAAAGAGTATGCCGCGCTGCTCATTGAGGACGTCAAGCTGAGAGCTTGGTTGAAGAAGCGCCTGGAACATGCCAGCGTTTCCAAGATTGTCATCGAGAGGCCAGCCAAAAAGGCGCGGATCAATATCCATTCGGCCCGCCCCGGCATCATCATTGGAAAAAAGGGCGCCGATATCGAGAAGTTGAAGGAAGATATCCGCAAGGTTGCCAGTACGGATGTGCAACTCAACATCGTTGAGGTGCGTAAGCCGGAGATGGATGCACAGTTGATTGCGGAGAATGTCGCGCAGCAGTTGGTGCGTCGTGTGGCCTTCCGCAGGGGTATGAAGCGGGCAGTGACCTCTGCCATGCGCCTTGGTGCCCAGGGGATCCGGATCAACTGTTCCGGGCGTTTGGGAGGTGGTGAGATTGCCCGGACGGAATGGTACCGTGAAGGTCGTGTCCCTCTGCATACACTGCGGGCCGACATTGATTTCGGCTTCTCTGAGGCCTTGACCACCTACGGAATCATCGGTGTCAAGGTGTGGGTGTTCAAGGGCGAGATCATCGACAAAGACCAGAAATAGTGGTTGAGGGCCGAAACCCATGCTGTTGCAACCCAAAAAAAGGAAATACCGCAAGGCCTTCAAAGGTCGGATCCATGGTCTGGCCTACCGAGGGGCGGAATTGGCGTTCGGCCAGTACGGCCTGAAGGCCATGACAGCCGGGCGGATCACGGCGCGTCAGATTGAGGCGGGACGCCGTGCGATGACCCGAAAGATCAAGCGCGGTGGTCGTATCTGGATCCGTATTTTCCCGGATATTCCGGTTTCCAAGAAACCGCCCGAGGTTCGGCAGGGAAAAGGTAAAGGGAATCCGGAGTTCTGGATTGCCAGGGTCAAGGCCGGGCGTATCCTGTATGAGATGGAAGGCGTGACCGAGGAGTTGGCACGGGAGGCCATGGGGTTGGCCGGAGCCAAGCTGGCCATTCCGACCAAGTTCGTCATGCGTGGTGGAGGTGTGTGATGGCGGCAACGACGGAACTGCACGGAATGTCTGACACGGCCTTGGATGAGAAGCTCCGTGCCCTGTACCAAGAGTCGTTCAACCTTCGCTTCCAGAAGGCGACCATGCGGCTGGAGAAAACGTCGCGGATCGGCCAGGTCCGGAAAGAGATAGCCCGCATCAAGACCATCCTTGGTGCACGGGTCCGCAAGGAACGGGAGTCATAAAGTCATGGCCAGGCGGGTGATGCAGGGAACGGTTGTCAGCGACAAGATGCAGCAAACCGTGGTGGTTCAGGTGGAACGGAAAATCCGGCATCCGCTTTATGGGAAGATTGTCAGACGCAACAAAAAATACCATGCCCACGATCCAGAGAACGCCTGCAAGGTGGGCGATGTGGTGCGTATCGAAGAGTGCAGCCCGATCAGCAAGACCAAATGCTGGAGAGTGATTGACCATGTTGCCGGGGCTACGGTGGCTTCGGACGATGCGGCAGGTGCCCAATGATACAAGTACAAACCATCATGGATGTGGCGGACAATTCTGGCGCCAAAAAGGTCCAATGCATCAAGGTGATTGGCGGATCCAAGCGCCGCTATGCCCGCATCGGCGACGTGATTATCGTCTCGATCAAATCGGCCATGCCGCGTGGCAAGGTGCAGAAGGGTGAAGTGGCGCGGGCCGTTGTCGTGCGTACCCGGAAGGAGATGGGGCGCCCGGACGGTTCTTATATCCGGTTTGATACCAACGCCGCCGTTTTGATCAATGCCCAGGGCGAACCCATCGGAACCCGTATTTTTGGGCCGGTGACCCGTGAATTGCGTAGCCGCAATTTCATGAAGATCGTCTCCCTGGCTCCAGAAGTGTTGTAGGTGCAGGCCATGAAAAAAGGAAACTTCCGGACCAACCTGAAGAAGGGCGACCAAGTGGTTGTCATCGCCGGGAAGGAGAACGGCAAGCGGGGAGAGATTCTGAAGATTTTGCCCGCCTCCCATGCCGTTCTGGTAGCCAAGCTGAATATGGTCAAGCGCCATACCAAGCCAAGCGCTGGCAAGGAGGGCGGCATCGTGGAGAAGGAGGCCCCAATTCATATCTCGAATGTCATGATCGTCGATCCTGACACGGGAAAAGGGGTGCGTATTGGGAAGAAAATCCTGCAAGACGGCCGGAAAGTGCGTATCGCCTGCCGCACCGGGGATGTGCTCGATAGCTGACGAGGGATGAGGAACCGAAGATGTCCAGGTTGAGAGAGATATATTTGACGGAAGTCGTTCCCGCCCTGATGCAGGAGTTCAAGTACACCAACATCATGCAAGTCCCTCGCCTGGAGAAGGTCGTTCTGAATATGGGCGTTGGACAGGCCGTGGTCGACAAGAGCCATTTGCAGGGGGCGATTGAGGATATGACGGCTGTCTCCGGTCAAAAAGCTGTGATGACCAAGGCCAAAAAATCCATCGCGGGTTTCAAAATTCGGGAAGGTATGCCGATAGGCTGCCGCGTGACTTTGCGCCGTGATCGGATGTACGAATTTCTTGACCGGTTCATCAACGCCGCCTTGCCGCGTGTGCGCGATTTTCGGGGGGTTTCTGGAACCTCCTTCGATGGCCGTGGGAACTACGCCCTTGGTGTCAAGGAGCAGATCATTTTCCCGGAAATCAACTACGATAAGGTGGATGCTGTCCGGGGGATGGATATCATCATCGTCACCACTGCCAGGACCGACCAGGAAGCAAAGGCCCTGCTGCGTGGCTTCAGAATGCCTTTCAGGAATTGATCGTCAGGGAATCTCTTCATGGCAAAGAAATCATTGATCGCAAAGGCAAAGCGCAAGCCTAAATTCAGGGTGCGGACCTATAATAGGTGCCAGCGTTGTTCCCGGCCCCGGGGCTATCTGCGCAAGTTTACGATGTGCCGGATCTGTGTGCGCCAGTTGGCGTTGCGCGGCGAGATTCCGGGCATCATCAAGGCTTCCTGGTAACATTTGGAGTTTTCGGAGCTGTTTCATGGGAATGACCGATCCAATCAGCGACATGCTGACCCGCATCCGCAACGCCCAGGCCATTCGCAAGGGGGTGGTGGAGATCCCCTACTCGAATATCAAGGAGCGTATTTGCGCCATCCTGGTTACGGAAGGCTATGTTTCCAGCGTTGAGAGGATCGACGGACAAGACGGCTGGCCTGCCTTGCGGGTCAAGCTGAAATATCACAGCAGCCGGCCCGTGATCGAAGAGATTCGCCGCTGTTCGCGGCCCGGGCGTCGGCTCTATTTTGGCAAAGATGATATCCCGAGGGTGAACCGGGGGTTGGGTATTTCCATTCTCTCCACGAGCAAGGGTGTGGTCTCGACCCGCCAGGCGCGGGAGATGGGTGTCGGTGGCGAGTTGATCTGTACCGTTTTTTAACGGGGAAATGCGATGTCGAGAGTTGGCAAGAAACCCATACCCCTCCCTACTGGGGTGGATGTGAAGGTGGATCACCAGACTGTTTCGGTCAAAGGCAAACGTGGGACGTTGACACGGACTTTCCATCCGGATGTGGAGATTCACCTGGAAGGGGGTGTCCTGACCGTATCACCTCGCAACCAGGATCGGGCAGCGCGTGCTCTTTGGGGGTTGACCAGGAGCCTGCTGAACAATATGGTGCGTGGCGTCTCGGAGGGTTTTACCCGGCAGATGGAGATTGTCGGTGTCGGTTACCGGGCCGCTGTCAGCGGGAGGGTTCTCAAATTGACCCTGGGATACTCTCACCCTGTTGACTATAATCTGCCCGAGGGTGTTCATGTTGAAGTTGAAAAAAATACTCTGTTGACCCTGACAGGAGCTGACCGAGAGAGGTTGGGGCAGACCTGTGCCGAAATTCGGCAGTATCGGCCACCCGAGCCCTACAAGGGTAAAGGGATCCGGTACTTGGAAGAGACGGTCTTACGTAAAGAAGGCAAGAAGAAGTAAGAGAGGGACGGTCCATGGCAAAGGATCGGCAAAAGTCGAGACAAACCCGCTCCAATCGGGTACGCTACAAGATCCGGCAGGTGACCAGCGATCGGCTGCGTCTCTCGGTGTTCCGGAGCGCGAAGCAGATCTATGCCCAGATCATAGACGACAGCAAGGGGGAGACGCTGGTCTCGGCTTCGACCCTTGAGCGTGAGGTCCGGGAGCAAATCAAATACGGCGGCAATATGGATGCCGCTGCCCACGTCGGGCGACGCTTGGCTGTCAAGGCCAAGGAAGCCAATATCACCCGGGTGGTTTTTGACCGGGGTGGATTCCGCTTCCATGGTCGGACCAAGGCCCTGGCGGATGCGGCCCGCGAAGGTGGTCTGGAGTTTTAGTCGGGCACCTGTGTGAGTCAGCCTGAAGGACCGGTTTTGAAGGGGTGGATGCTGTCATGACGAATGCGCGCCGAAACGCGGAAAGTTGGCAAAACGAAGACCTTATTGAAAAATTGGTGGTCATCAAACGGACGGCCAAGGTCGTCAAGGGTGGCAGCCGCTTCAATTTCTCGGCCATAGTTGTGGTTGGTAACGGTCGCGGCATGGTCGGATATGGTCTTGGCAAGGCTAAAGAGGTTCCCGAGAGTATCCGGAAGGCCACTGAGCAGGCCAAAAAATCCATGGTGGCCATTCCCATTCGTGACGGACGTACCCTGCATCACGAAATGGTTGGCAAATACGGTTCCGGGTCTGTCGTGTTGCGCCCGGCTGCGGATGGAACCGGCATCATTGCGGGTGGATCGATGCGTCCAATCTTCGAGGCGCTGGGAATACGAGACATATTGGCCAAATCGACGGGTACATCCAATCCCCACAATCTGATCAAGGCAACCTTCAAGGCGCTTCTAGATATTCGTGCGCCCGAAGAGGTGGCCGCCAAGCGTGGCATGACAGTCAAGCAGGTCTGGGTTTGACCCTAGGGGTTCCAGATGGCGTCGGGTTGGCTTGCTGATGGGGCTGCTTTCCTCTTGTTTGTGGCGGTTGTTCAAGAAGGTCCGGGATGATGACCATGTCTAAAACGTTGAAAATCAAGTTGGTGCGTTCGCATATTGGACGCCCGGAGAAGCACAGACGCATCCTGAAGAGTCTGGGGATGACCCGCATGCATCGCGTGCGCGAATTGCCCGACAATCCTTCGGTGCGCGGGATGATATTCCTGGTCAGCCACATGGTGCAGATCGTCGATTGAGGACGTGAAAGATGAAATTGAACGAATTGCCAGCCATTCCGGGCAACAGCCAGGAAGGAAAGCGCAAGGGTCGGGGTATCGGCAGTGGTAATGGCAAGACCGGTGGTCGAGGCACCAAGGGGCAGAAGGCGCGCTCGGGTGGCTACCACAAGGTGGGATTCGAAGGCGGCCAGATGCCTTTGCAGCGCCGCCTGCCCAAACGTGGTTTCAAAAACCCGTTTCGCAAGGAGTATAGCCTCCTCAGCCTGGATGATTTAAATGCGTTTCCTGCCCATACCGAAGTGACTGAGGCTCTGTTGCGCGAAAAGGGTCTCTACAAGCGGCACAAGGATGGCATCAAACTCCTGAATAACGGTGAGCTTGGGGTGCCCTTGAAGGTTCATGTTGACAAGGCTTCCCGTGCGGCCATGGAGAGGGTCGTTGCAGCTGGCGGGGAGGTGATTCTCCCTCCCGGAGCGGACGCAGGCTCGGATGAGTCTCATAACTCTGCGGCGTTGGCTGAGTAACCCATGACCATCAGTACCCAGCAGTCGCCTTTGGCCGGTTTTGGTAATCTTGGAAAAATTCCCGAGCTGCGCAGGCGGTTGCTCTTCACACTCGGCATGTTGATCGTCTATCGGGTCGGCGCCCATGTGCCGATTCCAGGGATTGATCCGTCGGCTCTGGCTGCTTTTTTTGCCCAGCAGCAGGGGACGTTGTTGGGCATGTTCAATATGTTTTCCGGCGGTGCCCTGTCGCGTCTGACTGTCTTTGCCTTGGGTATCATGCCGTATATCTCCTCGTCTATTATTCTCCAATTGATGACGACGGTTGTGCCTAAACTTGAATCTCTCAAGAAGGAGGGGGAGTCGGGCCGCCGTAAGATCAACCAATATACCCGCTATGGGACAATCGCCCTGTCGATTTTTCAGGGATTTGGCATTGCCTATGGCATGGAGAGCATGCAGGCCGGGGGGTTGTCGGTTGTGGTCCAGCCAGGTTGGCACTTCAGGATGATCACAGTAGTGACCCTGACGGCTGGTACGGCCTTCATCATGTGGGTGGGCGAACAAATCACGGAGCGCGGGATTGGTAACGGGATTTCCCTCATCATCTTTGCCGGTATTGTTGCCAACCTGCCTGTTGCCATGGCCAACACTTTGCAACTGACGCGCACCGGGGATCTTCAGCCCCTGTTTGTGTTGTTTCTGGTCATTATGTCTATCGTGGTGACCAGCTTCATCATCTTCATGGAACGGGCACAAAGGCGCATATCCATTCAATACGCCAAGCGCCAGGTGAGCGGTCGCCGCATGGTGGGTGGCGAGCAGACCCATCTTCCCCTCAAGGTAAACACGGCTGGAGTGATTCCGCCGATCTTTGCCAGTGCCATCATCCTTTTCCCGGTGACGATTGCCAATTTTGCTCCCTGGGAGTGGTTGCAGTCCCTGTCGGCGTCGCTTTCGCCTGGTCACGCCATGCACATGCTTCTCTACTCTTCGGCGATTATCTTTTTTTGTTTTTTTTACACGGCAATCGTTTTCAACCCGGAAGAAACTGCCGACAATCTGCGTAAGTACGGTGGTTTTGTTCCCGGTATCCGTCCTGGGCAGCGCACGGCGGAACACTTTGATAAGATTTTGACCCGCTTGACGTTGATCGGCGCCATCTACGTTGTCGCGGTCTGTCTGCTGCCAGAGATCCTGATTGCCAACTACAACGTTCCGTTCTACTTCGGTGGAACCTCCATGCTGATTGTGGTAGGCGTCACCATGGATACTGTGTCGCAGATCCAATCCTTTCTGATCAGCCGGCAGTATGAAGGCCTCATGAAGAAGGCCAAGATCAAAGGGCGGCGTTAGCCCCAACGACACACAGGACCGGTGTGACCGGGCAATGGGGTTGTCCTGGTCATCCATCGCAGAGGGATGGATAGTATGAACGAAACGCTCACTGGGAGTTGGTGGTTCGGCGACTGGCTGCCCTCATGTGGCAGAATGGCTGGAGTGGCGAAAGCCCGGTCAATTGATAATGCAGGAGTGGTGACATGAAAGTCCGCGCATCGGTTAAGGTCATGTGCAAGGATTGCAAGGTGGTCCGCAGAAAGGGTTTGGTGCGGGTCATTTGCAGCAAGCATCCCAAACACAAACAAAAGCAAGGCTGAATGATTTCAGGTCGTCGGGGTTTGTGTGAGGTTCTGAATTTCCCGAAGGCCTGGGTAGTCTGTCCCCTCGGAGGTTGAGAAGTGGCCCGAATTGCTGGAGTCAATATTCCCGTCAACAAGCGGATTGAGATCGCCCTGACCTACATTTTTGGCATCGGGCGGCACCTGTCGCGAAAAATCATTGAAGAAGCTGGCATTTCACTGGATGCGAGGGTCCATCAACTCTCGGATGGAGAGGTAGCCAAAATTCGCTCCATCATCGATGCCCAGCACTCCGTCGAGGGTGACCTACGCCGCCAGGTGGCTATGAACACCAAACGTCTGATGGATTTGGGAACCTACCGGGGGTTGCGCCACCGTCGCGGTTTGCCCGTGCGCGGACAGAGAACCCACACCAATGCCAGAACCCGGAAAGGCCCGCGTAAGCCTATCGCCGGGAAGAAAGGAGCCTGACCATGAACAAGGTCCAGAAAGGCGTGCGTGTTCGGCGGCGTGAGCGAAAAAATATCGCCAGCGGTGTTGTCCACATTCAATCGACGTTCAACAATACCCTGATCACCATCACGGACCCTTCGGGGAACGTGCTATCCTGGGGCTCTGCCGGCGCCCAGGGGTTCAAAGGGTCGCGCAAATCCACCCCCTTTGCCGCCCAGATGGCCGCCGAGGCTGCTGGAAAAAAAGCCATGGAACATGGCATGCGCAATCTGGAGGTGCGTTTGAAAGGCCCCGGTTCTGGACGTGAATCGGCCTTGCGCGCTTTGGCCGCAATCGGCTTCAACATCGGTACTGTACAGGATGTGACACCGATCCCACACAACGGGTGCCGCCCGCCCAAGCGTCGGCGCGTCTGAATTGACACTGTTTTCGGGAGTTCGACTGACAAATGGCTCGTTATCTTGGATCCAAATGCCGAATCTGCCGGCGAGAAGCAACCAAACTTTTCCTGAAAGGTGAGAAATGCTTCTCTGACAAATGCGCCATTGAGCGCCGCAGTTATATCCCCGGACAGCATGGTCAGAGACGGCGAAAAGTTTCTGACTACGGCATCCATCTGCGCGAGAAACAAAAAATCAAGCGTACCTACGGCCTTCTGGAACGCCAGTTCCATAATCTCTTCAAGAAGGCTGAAAACATGCGCGGTGTCACCGGCAGTAATCTGCTCACGCTCCTGGAACGCCGCCTTGACAATGTCGTTTTTCGCCTTGGATTCTCCATCTCCCGGAGCGAAGCCCGGCAGATAGTGCGGCATCGGCAAGTTCTGGTCAATGACCGGAAAGTCGATATCCCCTCCTTGCTGGTGAAACCCGGCGACAAAATAACCGTCGTGCCCAAGTGCCAGGAGCATCTGCGCATCAAGGCGGCTGTGGAGAAGGCCACTTCCCGGGGCGTTCCTTCCTGGCTGGAACTGGATCCAGCGAAAATGTCCGGTGTGTTCCGGTCAGTTCCAGATCGAAGCGACCTCCCTGCCGACATCAACGAGAACTTGATCGTTGAGCTGTACTCTAAATAATTTACATGGGTTCAGGGGAGCTTAGATGCATAGGAATTGGACGGAACTGATAAAACCCCGGACCATTGAGCTCATCGGGGATGGTGATATCACCCGGCGGGCAACTCTGATTGCCGAGCCTCTGGAGCGTGGTTTTGGTACAACGTTGGGCAATGCGTTGCGTCGGGTGCTCCTCTCGTCGCTTCAGGGTGCGGCTGTCACTTCGGTGCGCATCGATGGTGTGCTGCATGAGTTTTCCAGCATCTCTGGCGTTCTGGAAGATGTTACCGAGATCATTCTGAATATCAAGGGTCTCGCGATTAACATGCAGGGCAATGGCCCCAAAACCATGTACCTTAAAGCTGATACCGAAGGGGTGGTGACGGCTTCCAGGATCCAGTGCGGTTCCGATATTGTCATCCTCAACCCCGACCACCACATTGCCACCTTGAACAAGAGTGGCAAGCTCGACATCGAAATGACGGTCAACTCGGGAAAAGGCTACGTGCGCGCTACACAGGGCCGGGAGGACGAACCAACCTCCATCGGTGATATCCCTGTCGATGCCAGCTTCAACCCAGTCAAGCGCGTTGCCTATCGTGTCGAGAATGCCCGCGTCGGACACCAGACAGACCATGATAAACTGGTCATGGAAATTGAGACCAACGGCGTAGTTTCACCCGAAGATGCCTTGGCTCTGGCGGCGAAGATTCTGCAAAACCAGCTGAACCCCTTCATCAACTTTGAAGAGGTGCCGATCAAGGAGTCCAGAGAAGAAGAGAAAGGGCCGCGTTGGAACCCCAATCTGTTCCGCAAGGTTGATGAGCTTGAACTCTCGGTTCGCTCTGCCAATTGCCTAAAAAATGATGACATTGTCTTCATCGGCGATCTGGTTCAGAAAACCGAGGCTGAAATGTTGAAAACCCCTAATTTTGGCCGTAAATCCTTGAATGAGATCAAGGAGGTACTTGAGGAAATGGGCCTCCACCTGGGCATGACCCTCGATAACTGGCCGCCCGAAAATATCGAAGACCTCTCCCGGCAATTCGAGGAAGATAACTTCTAGGAAGGTTGCACACATGAGACATCGCAAATGTGTCCGGAAATTGAACCGGGATTCCGCGCATCGCAAGTCATTGATCTCCAATATGTTGGGCAGTCTATTTATCCACGAGAGGATTGAGACCACTGATACCAAGGCCAAAGTTCTCAAGAGGTTCGCTGATCGCATGATCACCCTGGGAAAGCGGGGTGATCTGCATGCCCGGCGGATGGCCCTGAGGACGATCAAAAACCAGGATGCGGTTCACAAACTCTTTAACGATATTGCGGAACGGAATCGCAACCGCCCAGGCGGTTATACGCGGGTTCTCAAAACGCGCTTTCGCTACGGAGATTGTGCTGCCATGTCCCTTATCGAACTGGTTGAGCGTTCCGCTTCGGGCGGCGGCCAAGTGGCTGGAGACGGGAAATAGGCGCTGTGGCGCTTGTGAAGTCGACAAGAACAGGGGTGGGGATTTTTCCCCGCCCTTTTTTTTTGGAGTGAGGAGATGGTTGGTCAACCACCGGTTGTCCTGTTGACTGATTTCGGCAGCACAGACCCCTATGTGGGGCAGATCAAGGGCGTCCTCTACCGGAATTGCCCCAACCTGCGCTGCATCGATCTTTACCACGATGTTCCACCTTTTGCCGTTCACGTGGGTGCGTGGATGATCGGCAGAACCATGCGCTTTATGCCCTTTCCAGCGATTTGGTTCTGCGTTGTCGACCCTGGGGTGGGTGGTCAGAGACGGATCCTTCTGGTGCAATCGGGCGGCATGATCGGTGTGGGGCCGGATAATGGTTTGCTGGAACCGTTCCTGCTGCGCGAAGACAGTCTGGTCTATTCGGTTGACCTGTCGGCCTTTGCCGGTTCCAGCACGACCTTCCAGGGGCGGGATATCATGGCGCCCGTCGTGGGCCAACTGCTCAATGGTTATGAACCTTGGCAACTTGGGAAGCCCGTGGGTGATCCCCAACGCCTTGTGGGCAAAGAGTGGGAACACATGGCCCAGAATCAGTGGGAAACCCATGTGATGCTGGTGGATCGTTTCGGCAACCTGGTGACAGGTCTACCCGCCAATGAAATGGCTGGAATCCCGGTAGTCGGTTGGATTGATGGTCAACCCTGTGGTGTCCAGGTGGCAACCTTCTCCGATCTGCGTAAGGGTGAAGTGGGGCTGGTGGCCGGAGGGTTTGGTACCATGGAAGTGGTCGTCAACCAGGGCAGTGCCGCCTTGCGCTACCAGGCTGGTATCGGTACCAAGGTGACCCTGAGAGTGAGCGTGGATGCGGCATAGTCGCCGTGGGAAAGAGGGCTGAACGGTTGCGATGGCCCGGTCATCCGCCTTGTTGACCGACCTGGAGGGTTTTTTGGGAGGTGATTTGCCGGCACTTGACCCTGAAGGGGAAACCCGATACCTTGTCGACCACTGCAAGGCGATATCTTCCCCGGTAGCTCAGTTGGCAGAGCAAGTGGCTGTTAACCACTGGGTCGCTGGTTCGAGTCCGGCCCGGGGAGCCAATACAAATCAGACAGTGAAGGCTGCCCGCATGGTGGCCTTTTTTGTTTGGTGCGACCAGGTTGCTCCTTTTGGTGGGTGCTTTCGATCTGCGCATGCAAGTGGATTTTTCCTGGTGTTGTGAGATATCCTCGGACGCAGGAGGAGACGAGACGTGAGTCACGCCATACCGTTCGATACCCTGGCCTTTGTGAAGGAACTGGAAGTTGCTGGCGTTCCATCTGCCCAGGCCGAAGCCCAGGCCAATGCCTTGTCCAGGGTCATCCAAAAGGTGGAGGCAACCCTTCAGGAAGGAGTGGCAACCAGGCGTGATGTTGATGAGGTGCGCTTGGAAGTTGAGAAGGTACGCAAGGAAATATCTGATTCAAAGGCTGAAACCATCAAGTGGATGGTCGGCATGTTTGCGGCCCAGACCATGCTGATTATCGGGACCATGTTCGCCATGATGAAGATGAATCAGCATGCTCCACCTGCCTACGCACCACCGCACACCTCCCAGGAAATGCGCCTGCCCTACCATGCGCCGCAACTGCCATCCGGGACGCCACCGACAAGGTGACGCCGGCATCCCCACCCGCGCCGGTGTCTCGGTTCGGCGTGACATGGAGTTCACGCAACGGTTTGTGAAAAAAGATCATCCCACCGTGCCATATGGCTACCCTTCTGACGCACCAGCCGGAAGCCGTGCATTCTGGAGTGGCCAGGCACTCCATGCCCGGAGCGTTGCGGCAGGCGGCATACCGCTACCAGCAGGGCTTCGAAGTTGCGTCCTTGGGTGTGAGGTGCGCATGTTTGGAGGAGTCCTGGTAGATGACCGGTTCCGCCCCGACCTCCATGGCCTGGCGTTGGGCCTTTTTGGCAGCACGATGCAGAGTGGCCTCGGCTTGGCGGAAATCAATGTGGAATTATAAGACCCATCAGATCAACGTGCGACACTGCCGAGCGGTTGAGAGGGTGTCATGACTGAATCAGGGCGCCATAACATGGCGGACAGGGTCGTTTATTCAACAGAACGGGGTCGCATGTGCCCCGATTGCCGTCAGCCTGTTGCAGGGTGTGCGTGCAGTCGGAAGAGGTCACACACCCGTGCCGACGGCGTCGTGCGCGTCTCCAGAGAGACAAAAGGGCGCAAGGGAAAATGCGTGACGTTGGTGCGGGGCGTTGCGCTGGATTCTGAATCGTTGGCACAACTGGGTCAATCCCTCAGAGTAGCCTGCGGGACTGGTGGTACGGTGAAAGAGGGGGTGATTGAACTCCAGGGGGAACACGTGGGACGGGTGATCGAACAATTGAGCCATCAGGGTTGGGTCGTCAAGCGCGCCGGGGGATAGGTCATGAGAGATGCGCAACCTTCCATGTCGAACTGGCGATCGAGATCCTGACCGTGTCGGGCCTGAAACTTGGCTATGTGCCGCGCATCTGCAACCCTGTCATTGCCCGGCTGATGGGTGTCGGAAAAACCATGTTGGCCCAGGTCGCTCGCATGAAAGCTGCGGCCATGGACACTTCCGTCTCAGCCATGGTCAAGGGGTTCCTTGTCCAATGGGCCTCAGGAGAAAGCGAGAACGAACAACTCAAACGTGAGGAACGCTCCCTAAGGGCAGCAGTTTTAACTTTTACCGCCTCGGATCGTTTAAACCGAGACGAGGTGCATGATCGGTATGCGATTTCTTGACACCAACATTCTCCTTTATTCTATCAGCTGTGCCGCTGCGGAAGACAGAAAGAGGGGAGTTGCCATAGGCCTCCTGGACCAGGATGATTGGGTTCTGTCGGTGCAGGTGTTGCAGGAGTTCTATGTTCAGGCCACCCGTGTATCCAGGCCGGATCCCATTCCGCATGAGGTCGCTGCCGGTCTGGTTCGCACCTGGTTGCGATTCCGGGTTCAGGGGATCACTGTCGCGGTCATGCGTGGTGCGTTGGAGATCAAGGCAACCCATGATTTTTCGTATTGGGACAGTGCAATCATCTCCGCTGCACGAGCTTCTGGCTGCCTGGAGATATACTCCGAGGATCTGAGCCACGGACGCGAGGTCGAAGGCATCACCATCTTCAATCCATTTCGCTGAGTCGTCCCAGGTATTGAGCAAGGTCTGCGCCGCACCTATTTCCAGGATTCTTGTTTAAAAACGGGCGTTTGCCCATCAATTCTGCCCCGCATTGACCGTACCCAGGATACCGGGAAGCAGCAGCGGATCGACCCGCGCCCCCCGCACCAGAAACCCCCAGTGCAAATGTGGACCCGTGGCGCGTCCCGTCTTGCCGACCGTGCCCAGGACGGTTCCGGCGGGGAGCCACTCCCCCTCTGCGACACGAAAATCATGCAGGTGCGCGTACAGAGAGATGACGCCATCGCCATGGTCCAGAAGCAACGTGTTGCCGGTGAAGAAATAGTTTTTTCCCAACAGAGCCACGGTTCCTGGAGCGGGTGCCATCACGGGCGTCCCTTCCAGCGCAGCTATGTCAACACCGTTGTGGGGGTTGCGCATCTGACCGTTGATCTGCCGACGGCTGCCAAAGACTCCGGAAAATCGCCCAGTTACGGGTATCCGAAATCCGTCAACGAATCCAACCCTGCCGCCGCGTCGCTGATAAACGGCCAGGATGGATGCGGTCTCTCTGGCGGCTCGCGCCGTATCCTCAGGGTTGGGATTGACCTTGTTCACAGGCAGGGTCAGCGTTTCGACATGGTAAGAACGTTTGGGGATCTGTAGATTTTTTCTCAGGATGACCGTTTTGCCGGAGGGAGGTTGGACCCTGACCTCCAGAAGGAGCGTACCTGTTTTTGCCTCCATGTCCAATGCAAGCAGGGCCTGTCCATCGGCTGTGAAGGGGACGGGGTTGCCTGCCAAGCTGCCCTCGAAGCGGCTTCCGTGGGGAAACCCAGGTACCGACACCATGACCGCCATGCCTGGTTGCAGCGGTGCCGAGAGGTGCAGGGATTCGTTGCTGGAAGCGACTTTTGCCCCCAGCATCTGTGTTGCCAGCAGGATAGCCAGCCACCACGTTGGTCTGTGCATCATCGACTTACTCCAGCCTGACCACCTGGGCAGCCAGTTTGCCGCGTGCCAGGGTGACGTTGATGGGATCGCCTTGTGTCACGCCATCCGTCCGCCGCAAAACCCGGCCTTCCCGGTCCCGGACGATGGCATATCCTCGCTCCAGGGTGGCGTGTGGGGAGAGGGCTGTCAGGCGAAATTGCAGCGCGGAGAGGAGTGAGCGCTTTTGCCGGGTATGGTGCTGAGATGCATGCAACAAGCGGAGGAGGAGCGTATCCACGCGCTGGCGGCAGAAGGGGAAATAGCGTCCCTGCCGCCAGGCAAGGAGGCGTGCCAAAAGTTGGTGCGACCGTTCTTGTTGTCCCGACAATGCAAGGTGCATGGAGCGAAACAGGCGTTCGACCAGCTCGTCACAACGTTGCCGGGATTGTTCCAGGTGGCGTCGGGGGTCACGCAGTCTGGCTCGGCACGCTGCGATACGCTCACGATGCCGTTGCACATGGCCCAGAGCGGCCCGATCCAAACGATGGCGCAAGGTCCGTATGTGATTGTCGAGAAGCGCTTTTTCCGGGAGGATGCGCTCCGCCGCCGCCGAAGGGGTTGGACAGCGGAGATCCGCCACCAGATCAGCCAGGGTGACATCCACTTCGTGGCCGACCGCACTGACGACGGGCGCCTTGGATCGGGCGATGGCCCTGACGACAGCCTCTGTGTTGAAAGCCGCCAAATCCTCCGCCGAGCCCCCTCCGCGGCCACAAATGATGACTTCGGCGCGGCCATCGTGGTTGAGAAGATCCAGGGCGGCAGCGATTTCATCAGGCGCAGTGACCCCTTGGACCTGGGCATGCGCCACCAGGAGATGATAATGCGGAAATCTTAGATCCAGTACCCGGATGATGTCGTGGATGACAGCGCCGGATGTCGAAGTGACTACGCCGATGATGCCCGGCAGGAGGGGGAGGGGGCGTTTGCGCGTTTCGGCGAATAAACCTTCGGCGCTCAGGGCGGCATGCAGCTTCAGCAACCGGGCCCGTTCGTCACCTGCCCCCTGGGGAGCCAACCCTTCGATGACCATCTGGTATTCGCCGCGCGGTGTGTAAACCGCAATCCGTCCTGTCGCCAGAACGGCATCACCGTCACGCGGCAGATGCGGCAGCCGCCGTGCCGTGGTACGCCAGATGACACACCGCATCTGGGAATCGGCATCGACCAGGGTCAAATAGACATGCCCCGAAGGCGGCTTGCGCAGACCGGACACCTCGCCACGCACCCGAACATAGGGGAAGGCATCCTCCAGCAACTCACGAACCTGCTCGTTCAGTTCGGTGACAGTGAGCGCATCATCAGGACGGGGTGACAGAATCAGGGACATCGGGAGACCACGCTATGCTTGTGTTGCATGCTTCGCAACCATTCACCACCCGGCAGCGCATCGGGGTCCAAGGGGCCGGTTCCCTGGCGAATTCAGGGCAGCGCCCTGGTGGGGTTCGGGGCGAAGCCCCGACAAAGGCTTTCATATCCAAGCATTTCTTGCAAGGATCCTGAATGATTGCCATGCCTCATCCTCAAACCGAAGCGGGCAGGCAAGCATACCCTCATGGCCACAACCCTTCAATTTATTTTGGTGGGGCGCCGAAGGTGCCGGGTGCTGAATGGTTACTGACATGGGGTGTCTGAACGATTACAATGCGCTTGCCCTGGGAAAATTTATTGAGGGGTCGCCTCCAGGAAAGGATTGCTGTAACCTCCCCAGGAGGCGTTGCCGGATGATGAGAGAACGCCAGGGAAGTTGAGCATCAGCCCAAAGATGGGGGGAAACATGGCTGCAACATCGCCTGCTGCCGAAATCGATGATCCCGATTTTGTCTGGTTTAACGTGGTCGAGCCCCTCTCCTTGGAAAAGTTGCGTGGACGTCTGGTCATTCTGGATTTTTGGACCTCCTGTTGTATCAATTGCATTCATGTCCTCGACAGTTTGAAGCATCTGGAAGCCCGTTTCCCGGATGAGGTTGTGGTCATCGGCGTTCATTCGCCGAAATTTGCTGCCGAGGAGAGCAGCCGCGTCGTCGCTGGCGCCATTGCCCGTTACCAGATTCGGCACCCGGTCATCCAGGATGTGGGCATGCGGCTTTGGCAAAAGTATGGCGTTCAATCCTGGCCCACACTGATTTTTATCTCACCCGCCGGCAAGGTGCTGGGAGAGGTGGTGGGTGAACCGGACCTGGATGCGTTGGAAGAGTTTGTGGAACAGGCCCTGGGCAAGGCCAGGCGCAAGGGTGAGTTGCGCACTGCGCCGTTGCTGCGCACCACTCCTGAACACCCTGCGGGCCGCTTTTTCTTTCCGGTGCGCATCAAACCGATTCCCGACAACAATCCCAGGCGTCGTTGGGTTGTGGTGGATAGCGGTCACCACCAGATCGTCATCCTGGCCGATGACGGGACGGAAGAGGCCCGTTTCGGGGATGGTTTGCCCGGTTTCCAGGATGGAGCGCCGGATGTGTGCCGGTTTTTCAATCCACAGGGGGTCGTTGCGGGGGTGGACGCCATTTATGTGGCAGACACGTTCAACCACGCCATCCGCCGGGTTGATTTGGTGACGGGCCAGGTCACTACGTTGGTCGGCAATGGTCGGCGTGGTTTTCCGCTCATGGTGACGCCATCCCATGCGGCGCATACCCAGCTGGCTTCGGTTTGGGATCTGGAGTTGCTGGAAGATCAGCTTTTTTTTGCCAACGCCGGCACCCATCAGCTGGGGAGTTTGCACCTGCGCTCGGGTGAAGTGACCCTGTTGGCCGGGACAGGTGGCGAGGATCTGGCGGATGGTCCGGCCCAATCGGCCATGTTGGCGCAACCCAGTGGATTGGCCTTGAATCCGATAGAAAAGATTCTCTATTTTGCTGATAGTGAAACCTCTTCGGTGCGTGCCCTCGCCCTCACGGGCGAAAAACGGGTCGATACCCTGATCGGCAAAAGCTTGTATGATTCCGGCCATATCGATGGGCCGCTCCACCAGGCCTCCCTGCAATATCCGCGTGGCCTGGCCTGGGCGGGCGATCATCTTTGGGTCGCCGACAGCTTCAACCACACCCTCCGTATCATCAACCTGGCCGAGAAGCACATTGGCGATCTGGAGGCGTTGGGGTGTCAATGCACCGAACCCCTGTGTCTGCCGCTGATGGAACCAGCCGGCGTGGCGGTAGACTCTCCTGATCGCCTGTTGGTTTGTGATACGGGTCATCACCGGATCCGTGAATACCGTCTGGATGCGAAGACTTGTCGCACCTTGGCTGCCTGAGAGCTTCGAGCCGTTGCGCCCCGATGGGAAACCAGTCATGAACTGGTTGTGCCGCAGGGTGTGTTGCATTCTGGTTGCGGGGCTTCTGATCGGAGGGGCGGAACGAGGTTTTTGCGATGCCACGGCAGCGGAGCTGGTCGAAGCAGGTGTGATCGCTGCCCGCCAACACGATTTTCGGCAGGCCATTGCCGATTTTGACCAGGCACTGACCCAACCCGAACTCACCCCCAGAGAACGGGCTGTCACGCTGAATAACCGTGGCAACGCCCGCAAAAAGCTGGGGCTGTATGAGGAGGCCTATCACGACTACACCCTGGCCTTGCGTCTGGATCCAGATCGACCCAAACCCCTGCATGACCGGGGCGTGGTCCGCTTTCTTCAAGGGCAGTTTTTTGCCGCAGCGCTGGATTTGCAGGAGTTTTTGCGCCGGGAACCCGATATGGCTTCACCCTATCCGTATCTTTGGCTCTACCTTGCCCGGGCACGTGCTGAAAACGAAAAAAATAGTGGTCATGTGTTTGATCACACCCCTTTTCAGGAACAGATCACCTGGCCCGGACCTTTGATCCGCCTACATCGCGAGGCGCTGGATGTCGATATGCTGCTTTCCTTTACCGGCGACCGGTCGACAAACAAGCACATGGAAAACCAATGTGATGCATTTTTTCACATCGGCGAGTACCACCTTTTGCGAGGGAATCGGCAGGAGGCTCGCCGATGGTTCGACAAGACCCTGGCTACCGGCATGCAGCACCTGGACGAGTACGCCGCCGCCCGCGCCGAACGACAGGCATTGGAGTTGGACGCCCCTGCAACGCTCCCATCCCTGCTGGAGTTGGATCCGGAGGCGGTTTATTCTCCCCGGCCTGAGTCCTTTCCCGAGCGTAATTATCCACCACCTGGCCACGAATCGGGATCCAAGGGGCCGGCTCCCTGGCAGGTCCAGGACGGAGTCCTGGTGGGGTTCGGGGCGAAGCCCTGACAAAGGCTTTCATATCCAGGTTTTTTTTGAAAGGGTGATGAATAGTTACCACTTCAAATCATGTCGGTTGGTCCACTACGTTCGGGATATTTCCCCCAGCATCAGATTGATCTTGGCGGCGCAGATATAGTCGTTCTCGGTCAAGGCAGCCACCGCAGCCGTTGCCCAGCGTACCCGGCAGCGATCATAGGAGAAGACCATTTCGGGGTGGTGATCCTCCTGCAAGGCGATTTGGGCCACAGCCTGAACAAAGGCGAGGGTCTCAGCATAATTTTTGAACCAGAACAACCGGGATATTTCCAGACCATCCGATCCCAGCACCCACTCCGGAACTTCCTTCAGAAGTGCGCGGGCCTGGTCGATATCCAAGGCTGGATCGACCTCTTGATAACGGCGGCATTTTCGCTCATGCAATTGAGTCACGGCTTCCCCCTTTAGTGAACCAGGCCTCAGACAGATCAGGAGGAAGAGCATCCTTTTCTGCAAGAAAAGCCTGGATATGTGAAAGCCTTTGTCAGGGTTTCGCCCCGAACCCCACCAGGAGGAAGGGCGCAGCCCTTCCTCCTGGACCTCCATCCCAGTTTTTCAAGCGTTCTTTGGGTGGGTGCCTGCCCTATCCGAACATCCTTGGGTCATGAATCCCAAACGATCCATTGGGTATCCAAGGGGACCGAGGCGTTGGTGTTGGCAGGGATGACCCGTGGCGTATAGTGTTCGGCAGGCCGGTCGGCGGAAACTTCGCCGACGTAGGTGTACCCATTGACGGCTCCCAAGAGAGTGTGATCACGGCGCAGGTTGATCACCGTGGGCGCCTGCTTGGGATTGTCGGCATAAAGTTGCACGATGACGTGTTCGGCGGAGATATCGCCCAGATAGACCGGAATACTGAACCGGCGCTGTCCATTCTCCAGGTTTTCGATATAGCGGCCACCAAAGCGGACGGCGTTGCGTCCCCGGTTCAGCATCCGCCGCCAGGCGACCAGATCCCTCCCCACGTGGCCACCTTGGTGGGCGCGCTTGGCATACCCTTCTGCCAGGGGAATATAATATTTTTCCGAATACTCCCGCACCATGCGGTTGGTGGAGAAGAAGGGGGTCAGGCGGGCCATGCTCTCGCGCATGCGCTTGACCCAGGCCTCCGGGATCCCCTGGGCATCGCGCTGATAAAAGTCCGGAACAATATCGTTCTCCAACAGGCGATACAACTCATCCGCCTCGGCGGCATCAAGCTGTTCATTGTGCTCTTCGGCGTGCTCCATGCCGTCGCCCAGGGACCAGCCCACCGCCGGGTCATAGGCCTCAGCCCACCACCCATCCTGGACGGAGAGGTTGAGCCCGCCATTGACCAGAACCTTCATGCCACTGGTACCGCTGGCTTCCCAAGGGCGACGCGGATTGTTCAACCACACGTCCACCCCTTGCACCATGCGTTCAGCCAGAAGCATGTCATAGTCGCTGATGTAGATGGCCCGCTGCCGCACATCGGGGCGGCGGCAGAACTGCACCCAGGCTCGAACCATGCCTTGACCAAACCTGTCGGCAGGGTGCGCCTTGCCGGCGATGATCAATTGCACCGGGCGTTCCGGGTGATTCAGGATGCGCACGAGACGATCCGGATCCCGCAACAACAGGTTGGGACGCTTGTAGGTGGCAAAGCGCCGGGCAAAACCGATCGTAAGAATATTGGCATCGAACAGGGGGTCGCTTTGCAGGCGATCCGGGGAGGTGGTGCCAATCTGGTGCTGCTCGTCATAGGAGCGGACGTAATTGACCAGGCGATGGCGATTGTCCATGCGCAGGCGCCACATGTCGGCATCGGACTGCTGCCGGATGCGATCTTCCATGCCCTTCAATTCGTCATCCCAGCGGTCATGGCCACAGGATTTGTCCCAGAAGGTGAGAGATGGCGGGGACTCCCAGGAGGGGACATGCACACCGTTGGTGACATGACCCACCGGAACCTCCGCCAAGGGCCAGCATGGGAAAAGATTGACAAACAATCCCTGGCTGACCTGCCCATGCAGGCGGCTCACACCGTTGATGGCATGGCTGCCTCGGATCGCCAGATAGGCCATGTTGAAGGGGGCGTCTGGACCTTCATCCGGCGCACGGGCCAACTCCATCATGGCATCGAGGGTGATGTGCAGCCCCTCGGTGGCATATTTTCCCAGGTAACGCTCGACGAGATAGCGGGGGAAACGATCGAAACCGGCCGCAACCGGGGTGTGGGTGGTGAACAGATTGCCCGCCCGGGTGATCGCGATGGCCTCCTCGAAGGTGACATCGTGGGCCCGCATGAAACTCTTGGCGCGTGCCAGCACCACCAACGCCGCATGCCCCTCGTTCAGGTGACAGACATCCGGCTCGATCTTGAGCGCCTGCAACAGACTCCAGCCACCGATACCCAGCAAAATCTCCTGCTGAAGACGCTGCTCCAGTCCACCACCGTAAAGCTCGGTGCTGATGCAACGATCCATGGGAGAGTTGAGGGGGTCGTTGGTGTCGAGCAGGTAGAGCGTGATGCCGCCGATACGGGCCTGCCAGACACGCACCCAGACATCCCGGCCCGGGAAGAGGGGAAGGTGCAACCGCAGCCACTCCCCGGAAGCATCGCGCACCTGGGTGACCGGAAGCTCGCTCGTGTTGTTGGCCGGATACATGGCGATCTGGTTGCCATCTTCGTCGACAGCCTGGCGGAAATAGCCACTCTGGTAGAGGATGCCGACTCCGGTCAGGGGAATGCCCAACTCGCTGGCGGCTTTCAGGTGGTCGCCGGCCAACAGGCCGAGGCCTCCCGAGTAGATGGGCAGCGCCTCGCTGAGGCCGAACTCCATGCAGAAGTAAACGATGTTTTTTAAAGGAGATTCGCGATGCCGACGCGAAAACCAATGCTCGCTGTTGGCAATTTTTTTCTGCATCTCCTGGAGGGATTGGACCGTAGAATGAAATTCCTTGTTTTCTTTTAATTTATTCAAGGTTTGTTTGGAAACGGACTGCAACACCAGCCAGGGGTTGTGGGTCATGTGCCACACCTCCTGGTTGAGTTGCTTCCAGAGCGCGTCGGCCTCGTGATTCCAGGAGAAGCGCAGGTCCAGTGCCAGATCGATCAATCCCTCCAGACCCGACGGCAACATGGGATAATAACGACTCAACGGGGTGGTCATGGCATTTCCTCTTGATCACTTGTATGATGCAGACCAATCTTTGTCTGACAGCGGAAAAAAATGGCAACAGAATCCTGTCTCTCCCCCAAGATGAGACAAGCGATCCCGCCGATGGAACCCCACAATCTATAATAAAAAAAAACAATGTCAAGAAGGCCAGAAAAAAACCGGGTTGTTGTTCATCGCCGGGGAGGGGTGCATAATGTGATGCGGGGCGGCGGTTGCCTGCGTTCTTCCCGGTGGTGGTTTGGAGTGGAGAGTCGATGAAAGCCCAAGTCGTTTCGCCCATTGGCCGTGGACTCACCTGGGGATTGGCGGACGGAAGGGAACTTCCCCACATTTTCGTCATTGCCGGACCCAATGGCGCCGGAAAATCCACGACGGCACCGATGCTTTTGCGGCACCATTTTGGGGTGTTCGACTATGTCAACGCCGATACCATTGCCGCTGGCCTTTCCGCCTTTGCTCCGGAGCGCGCCGCCATGCAGGCCGGACGCATCATGCTCCGCGAGTTGCACCGGTTGCAGGCAAAACATGTCGATTTTGCCTTCGAGACCACGCTTTCGACCCGCAGCTATCTCCCCTGGCTGGTCAAGTGCCGCAACGATGGGTATCAGATCAGCCTGTTGTTCATTGCTTTGTCCTCTCCCGAGGTGGCAACGGCCCGGGTGGCGGAGCGGGTTCGCAACGGCGGGCACGGCATCCCCGAGCATGTCATTCGGCGCCGCTACTGTCGTGGCCTGGGCAATTTTTTCACCCTTTACCAGCCCGTTCTGGATCGGTGGTTTTTGGTCGATAATTCCCTTGCAGCCCTTCCGACGATTGTGGCATACGGTGGAACCGGAATCGCGCCTGCTGTCCTGCGTGCGGATCTGTATGCCCTTTTGGAGGAGCGTTATGCCAAGAGATGAAGAGGGATTTTTTCAGCCACAAGCGGACGGGCGCCAGGCACCCGAGTCCCTCGGTGTTGAAGACTTTGCTGCCCGGGTGTTGGCAGCGGTGGCAGAGGGGGGCCGTCGCGCTGCCCTCGAACACAAACGCGCCGGCATCCCCATGGCAGAGTGGCGGGAAGGGCGTCTGGTGCTTATCCCCCCGGAAGAGATCCAGGTTCCTGAAACGCCAGCCCGCTTTCCGCCTTGATCCGTACCTGCCAACGCAGAAAATGCCAGGGGGAGTTTGGTGTTTCATCCGTTACCATGTACACCTTTACCTGTATAACAGTATAAGACTACGGGGGATAATGGAAGATTTTTCGTCGGGGGAGCTGTGATGCTACGTCGTTTGCGGGGGTCAACCCTGGTTGCCAAGTTGCTCGCCATGGTTTGGACCATGGCCGCAACGCTCTTTGTGGTTGTTTTTGCAGGCATCATGAGCCAGCCCGACGCGCAGGAGACCGAATCTGGTACAAGCCTTGTTGCGCTTGTGGTGGTGATTGTCTTTTCTTCTCTTGGGGTTGCCTTCGTGTACTGGCTTGCTCGCATGGTCCAGGGCCAGATCGACGATGCCATGGAGAAGGTCCATCGTGCCACGGAAGGAGGGTTGACACTCGACGATTTTCGGGATGCTGCTGGTGTTGCCCCAGATCCATGGCAGCGCACCTTGGCCGAATGGGTGACAACCCGAGAGGGTTTGCGGGGACAGGTCGCTGAGCAACAGAGACATGCTGCTGAATTTGCGGATGTCTTGGAAAGAGGCCTCCGGGATGTGGCACATTGCAAAACCGCCCTGGATCGACAGAGCCGGATGGTGGCATCGGTTGCTGGGGAGATCGTGCCGATCCTGGAGGCCATCGTGGCCTCGATGGGGCAAAACGATCAGGATTTTCATACGGTATCCGCTTCGGTGGAGGAGATCAGCACCAATATGGCCTCCATCTCGACCACTGCCGACACGGTGGGTACCAACCTGCAATCCGTCGCGACACGGTCGGGGACAGCCAGTGCCAATCTGCGTCAGGTACGGGAGGCTGCGGAACGTTCCGGGAGCCGGTTGCAGGCCGTTGCCAGTTCCCTGGGACACATGTCCACCACCCTGGGAGCCATCAAGAACCGATGTAAGAGTGCCCGGGATGAGTCCGAAATGGCCAATGCCCAGGTGGCCGGCATGGCGGATGTCATGAACAAGCTCTCCCACTCCACCTCCCAGATCGGCAGAGTGGTTGAAGTGATCAAGGATATTGCCGAACAGACCGACATGCTGGCCCTGAATGCGTCGATAGAGGCAGCCGGGGCCGGCGCTGCCGGCAAGGGGTTTGCGGTGGTGGCCAATGAAGTCAAGGAACTTGCCCGCCAGACCGGCCAAGCCACCCGGATGATTACCACTCAGGTCAAGGAAATTCAGGGCAATACCCAGGAGGTGGTCGATGCCACCCACAACATGGTCCGATTTGTTGAACGTATCCGCAATGCCAATGACGAAATTCTTCTGGATGTCGATCATCAGGACCAGACCATGGTGGACGTGGCCACGGCCATGGCCAGCGCTTCGACCGAGACGCATGACGCCCTGCAAAGTCTGGGAGAGTCTGTCGATGGTATTGCCGAGGTCAATCGTAATGTCCAGGATCTCTCGGTTGGTATTGGCGAGGTGACCCGCAACATCGCCGAGATGGCGATCGCAGTCCGGAGTGTGCCCCCCACCATCGTCCACCTCTCTGAAATTGCCCAAGGTGCGGTTGGACAATTACAAGAGGGCGCCCGCCTGGCCCGGGAAGTGACAACGCATGCGGATGCCCTGCACAAGACAGCAGAGGAGTGGATGAATACGTACAATAAAATCAACTTTTCAGTCGCCAACCGAGGTGAAAGAGCGACACCGCAAGGGCAAAAAGCCCGATCATGACGAGCAATACAGCCGGGATGGCCCAAACAGGGGCGGTTTGCCCACTGCCGAGGACGCCGTGCCGAAAAAGATCGACCAGGTAGAAGACGGGATTGAATAAAAACACCCCCTGCCAACCAGCGGGCAGCATGGTGTTGGCAAAAAACACCCCGCCCAGGTAGACCATCGGGGTCAGGATAAAATTGCCGACCAACGACACTTGATCGAAGTTTTTGGCCCAAATCCCGGTCAACAATCCGATCAGGCCGAAAATGGCCGCCATGATCAGGGCGGCGCCAATCAGTAAAACTGGATTGGCGATGGAAAAAACGACAAAACAACGTGATGCCAATAGAATGGAAGCACCTACCAGGATGCCTCGTGCCATCGCGGCGGCGGTGAAAGCCATGACAATCTGCGCCGGTTTTAACGGCAAGGCGAGCAGGTCGGCTTGCAACATGCCCAGATATTTCATCTGAATCAGCGAAGAGCTGGAGTTTTGAAAGGCGTGCTGCATGATTCCCATGGCAGCCAGGCCAGGCGCCAGGAATTGAAGATAGGTGACCCCCACGCCGGTCTCTCCGATGCGTTGCCCCAACGCACCACCGAAAATGGCAAAATAGAGTAGGGCAGATATCAGGGGCGCCCCCAGGGTTTGCGACCAAACCAGAAGGAAACGCAAACACTCCCGCCGGAATAGCGACCAGTTTCCATACCAGTTCACGATTGTTTCCCCGTCAGGCGCAAAAAGACATCCTCCAGACGTGGCCGATCGATGCGCAGATCGGCTGTTTTGCCGGCCACGGTGCCCAGCCAGGAAAAAAACTCCTGCTGGCGTTCCACGGTAAACTCACCTGTGAGGCGGAGCCCACCCGCATCCATCTCCCCCGTGGCTAAGCCGACGGGAAAAGGAACGGCCTCGTGCAGATCGATCTCAAACTGCCGGGAACCAAAAGCGGCCAACAAGGCGGGAGTGCGGTCACAGGCTACGACCTCTCCATCACGCAGCATGGCGACCCGTTGGGCCAGCTCCTGTGCCTCCTCGATGTAATGGGTCGTCAGAATGACCGTTGTGCCATTCTGGTGTAGTTCGCGCACAAACTCCCACAGGGAGTGCCGCAGGGCGACATCAACCCCGGCGGTCGGTTCGTCGAGAATCAACAGGCGTGGTTTGTGGGCCAATGCCTTGGCGATGGTCAGACGCCGCCGCATCCCCCCGGAGAGGGCCTTGCTGTTTTTATCGGCATAGGGAGCCAGATGCAGGCGTTCCAGCAACGCATCGATCCAGGCCCGATTGTCGGCAATGCCGTAATAGCCGCTATGGTGTTGCAGTATCTCCCGTACCGAAAAAAAAGGGTCCAGGGCAATTTCCTGGGGTGTGTATCCCAGCAGCATGCGCGTCCGTTGTGGGTGCTTGTCGATCGAAAGACCAAATACCGTGACATGACCAGAGCTTTTGGTCACCACCTGGGCAACGATGTTGATCAAGGTCGACTTGCCGGCGCCATTGGGGCCCAGTATGGCAAAAAACTCGCCCTCGCCAACCTCCATGTCGATTCCGTGCAAGGCCTTGGCGCCGTTGTGATAGTGTTTGGACAATCCGACGATGGTCAATGCGGGAGTCATGCGTTCAGGTTAACCTTCATGGTAGACTCGGCCCCCTTGCCAGTGCGATAGGAGAGGATGTGATGTATGGCATGAAATATGCAGTGCATTCCCAAAAAACAACCCCAAAATCAACCAGGCAATCATTCGGTGTGGTGATGAGTCGGCCAACACCACAGGACTAAGGACGGGACATGGTGCCAGGGATCGCCGCAACCCTTTTTTCCATATTTGTGATGCTGTTTCCGCTGGCAGCCAGGGCTGTGGTGGGTGACCAGGGGGCTTACATCACCAATGCCTATTTTTCCGATAAGCTGGTGGAGGTCGGGAATGTTTTGAAACCCAGCTCCGTGGTGAGTGTTTTGCCTGCCAACATGTCCGGTGTCAACGGCTATTTCATCATGGATGTGGTGTTCGTCGAGATGGGGCGGCACCAGCTCCAAATTGATATTCTTGACAAAAACGCCAAAAAGATTGCCGATATGGCCTATGACCCGGTTCAGGTCAAGGACAAGGAGCATGTTTTTACGGTTGTGGGCTCGGTGGCTGGGGAGTTCCCCAGCGGGTGGTTGTTTTTCAAGGTTTTTGATCAGATCAACGGCAAGGAACGGCAGCACCTCAGCACCTTTTATATCATGACCCGGGATCCGGCAGAGGAAGATCGTGAACCACCGCGTGGAAGAAAGAGTGGGCAGGAGAAAAAACCACCGGCTGTTGCGGACAAGAGCGCCCTGGGGGAGTTTCACTTTACGCCCAATGCTGCCTTGGAGGATCAGACATCTTCGGTATATGATCCGCCAGGAAGAGAGTCTGGATCGACCTTTACCGCAGGCGTTGCCGACGCCGCGCATACCGGACCCGCCTCGCCGTTTGTCTCTCCATCGCCCCGCACGACCGGATATTCCATTTATCTGGGATCCTACGCCAACAATAAGGGGGCGGAGCTCGTTACCTCCAAGGTCAATGCTTTGGGGATTCCCAGCTTCTACCGCCTGATCGAGGTTAATGGCCGGAATTATTTTCGAGTCAATGCCGGATCCTTTGCCGACGCATCCGAGGCAGAGTTGGCTGCCAAATTGATCGAAGAGAAAACTGGCATCAAGGGGAGCGTCCATGATCTGGCTGCGGAGAAGGCCGTGGTGCAACAAAGGGAGGGAGGAAAGAAAGGAGCAGTGCAACAAAATACCCCGCCTGCGGCGACAGAGCCTGATCTGATCTATGTGGGTTCGTTTTCTGAACGCAAGCCGGCTTTGGATACCTACAGAAAACTGGAAAAAATGCAACTTCCGGTATTTCACCAGCTGACAAAGGTGGGATTGCAACCATTTGTGCGTCTTTTCGTCGGTCCGTTTTCGGACAAGGAGAAGATGCATGCTGCCCTGAAATCCCTAAAGGGCACACTCGGCATCAAAGGGGTGCCGCTTGCCAGTGGAAGCGCATCCGTATCTACAGCCGCTTCGGGGGGGGGCGTTGATCCGGGTGGCTCGGCGAACGGAGAAGGGGCGACGGCTATGGCATCCCCGAAGGGCGCCATGGACCCGAAAGCGGTGGAGACGGATGCGCCAGGCAAGGGTGGCAAGCAGGTTGCTGTCAAAATGTTTTCGTTTGTCAACAAGACCCATGCCGAGCAAAAGCTTCAGGAGTTGTCGGGCATGGGTTTCCCTGTGTTTCAGAAGGTGGTCACGGTTGGTCAGCGCCGGTACCACCAAATCTACCTTGGTCCCTTTCAGGATCGCCGTGCGGCTCAGGATGCGGCGATTGCCGCTGCACGTCGTTCAGGTCATGGTGGGACCATTCTCCCTCTTCAGAAACCAGACCAGATTGCGGCGACACCATCTGGTGTTTCGGCGCATCCCGAAGTGGGACAGAAGTCGGAACCAACCAGTGACAAGACCCCTCCGGATGCCGTTGTCTTGACCATCGAGGTGGTTACCTACCTGGATCGGACCATGGCGGAAGGGATGAAAAACAGAATATTGGGTTGGGGTTTGCCCGCCTTTATCCAGGGTGAGCAGGTCAGGGATCGGGAGGTTTTAACCGTTTTTGCCGGGCCTTTTACGACCGCAAAGGCTGGTGAAAAGGCCCAACGCCTGATTGCGGCAAAGTCGGGTATTCAAGGGACTTTGCAACAGCAAATCTTCTCGGCGGCCAGTTACGGCGGTGCCACTGCGGCGGACAAGTCTGCAGATCAAGGGGAGTGGGGCAGAGGGGCGGGTGGAACCTCATCCGGAGAGGTGGGGTATTGGATCTATTTGGGATCTTTCAACCAAAAAAAACGGGCCGATGCCATGTACAAAAAGTTGTCAGCATCTGGCCTGCCCATGACCAGGCAGGAGATTGCCGTGGTTCAGGGACGCTTGCCGACTCTTTGCTCCGGTCCTTTTCCCACCCGGCGCGAAGCTGAAGAGGCGGCTCAGCTGATACGTGATGAAACCGGAATGTCAAAGCTGCGTATCAGGGAGGCCCCTGCTGCGAAAATAAATGGTCACGAGGGATGCAAACCTGGATCTTGAAGCAGGATTGTGGGAGAATGACGAACTGATGGTTCGTGAGTGTTGGTCTTATCCGGTTCCCCATTGATGAAAATCCGCACCCGGGCAACCTTCCACATCCTGCCCCTGGTCCTGTTGATCCTCGCTGGGACCACCCTCCTTCACGATGTGGTCTACGGCTACTTCCTTGACAGGGAGATCCACAGCCGCCTGCGTGCCGTCGCCCTGATCCAAAAGAAGCGTCTTGACGATATCCTGGAGTGGCATACAGAACGGGTCGGCTTGATCGCCAGCAGATCCAACCTGCGTCAGGCTCTCTCCCAGTACCTGGACCAAAGGGGGGACGCAGTCGGATCCGGGGTGCGTTCGTTGCTGTTGGAGATTCTCCATGCGACGCCCGGATTCCGCAAAATAACCTTATTGAATCCAGCGGGTCAGTCGGTTCTTTCCACGGATCCCGGTGATGTCGGCATCGATCACTCCAAAGAAGATTATTTTGTCCGTGCCCATGAAACCGTTACGGTCGGGGATCTGTTTCATGACGAAGCGGGTGAGTTGAACGGTCGTTTGGGGGGGCCTCTGCTTCTGGGCAGACGTTTTCTGGGTGTTTTGCTCGTGGAATCCCGCATGCACAGCCTGTTGGGTGTGGTTCAGGATGACACCGGACTGGGTCGGAGTGGGGAGGCCATGCTGGTCCAAAAAAGCGCCAAGGGTGAACTGCTCCGTTTGACACCCAGCCGATTTGGCCATTCCCTCGCCAAGACTCCCATGCATTCAGGCAGCGCCCTTGGCGCCATGATCGAGGCCGGGATGCTCGGGGGAGATCGCGAGGCTGGAGATGGCTTGGATGAGGATGGCCACCCAGTGCTTGTTTTTGTGCAACCTTTGGCCAAGGTCGATTGGAGCCTGGTTCTCAAAATCGATGCGGAAGAGATGCGCGCCCCGGGCCGATCAGCGCGTGATGGCGCCTTCCAGGTTTTGGCGGGAATGGGGTTGGTCGTCTTTTTCCTGGTGACCCTGTTGACCCGGCGTCTGGTCCGTCCCCTGGAGGAGGTCAGTGCAGCCATGCAGCTGGTGGGCAGGGAGGGGCAGGAACAACCCGTCATCTACGATCGGCTCGATGAACTCGGGGATCTGGTGGCCGCTTGCAACGCAAGGAGTGCGCGCCTTAACGATGCGCATCGCCGGATTCAGGAAAAAAGCCGACTCCTGGAACGCCAAATGGGTGAACGGGAGCGTCTGGAACGCTCCTGTCAGGAATCCAATCTGCTGTTGGCAAAAATTTTTTCCAATCATCACCTTCTGGTGGCTCATCTGGATTCCCGTGGCAATTTTTTGCGGGTCAACCCCCTGTACGCCGAAGCGGGTGGGCATCCTCCGGAATATTTTATAGGGCGCAATTATCTCGACCTGTTTCCCGACCCCAGCTTGATGGCTCATTTGCAGCAAGTCTTGAACACCGGAAAGCCGTGGATAGCGCATGATCACCCCTTTGAGTTTCCGGACGCCAACCATGCGTCGGGCCGCTATTGGGATTGCTCCCTGGATCCCCTGCACACGCCACGGGGGGAGGTGAGTGGATTGATCTGGCACATGCTGGATGTGACCAGACGCAAAGAGTCTCTCATGGCCCTTGAGGGGAGCGAAAAACGTTATAGGGACTTGTTCGAGAACGCCCCCATTCCCTATTGGGAGGAAGATTTATCCCAGATCAAGGATTTATTGATTGATTTAACCAACAAAGGGGTGGAAGATCTGGGCGCCTACCTGTGTGCGCACGCCGATGTTCTGGAGGAGTGTGTGCGGCGCGTGCATATCACCGATGTCAATCGAGCATCCTTGACTCTCTATGGAGTTGGCGACAAGGGCCAGTTCTGCCGAGTGTTGCCAAAGATCATGACACCGGAATCCATGCAAACGTTCGCCGACGGATTGGTTGCTCTGGCCAATGGGGAAAATACCTACTCTTGTGAATCACGTCACCTTTCCCTGAACGGCAGGTTGCTTCGGACCATGGTTCATGTCTCACTGACTCCTGGCCACGAAGGTGATTGGTCACGGGTTCTTGTTTGTATTCTTGATCTGACTCTGCCAAGAGATCCTGAAGGGGTTTGACAGGAATGTCGCGCCGCTATGCGGCCTTTTTTTACAGACGATGTTGGATCACGGCTGTGTTACATGGTCAACGTGACCCAAACGAATGGGAGTCTCAAGATGCGAAATGCAGGTACCAAATGGCTTGGGTTGGCTGGCGGGTTGGCCTTGGGGTTGATCATCGCCAGTCATGGCATGGCACAGGAAACGGTCGTTTTGGGGAGTCGTCCTGTCGCTGAGAGCGGTCCTTCCGGCAAGGAAGCGCCTGGTGGATCTGGATCGGAAAATTCCGGGAGTTCTGGGGGTCTTCAATCGATGCACGGATCGACTGGGCCTGGATTTGTCCAAGGTTCCGGCGAATCGGGCATGATGGGCGGTCCTGGCGGTCCAGGGATGATGGGTGGC